>JBKJKL010000012.1:0-5708 GCA_046597485.1 Chthoniobacterales bacterium | reverse complement strand
GCGCAGGACAACTCGTCGTGGCGGAGGCATTGCGCGAAGAATGAAACGCGCATTTCTGCTCGGTCTGCTTTGCCTGGCCGCGAATTGGCGCGTGGCGGAGCCGGGCTGGGAATATGTCTTCCCGCGCGATCACCATGCGCATCGCGAGTTCAAGACGGAGTGGTGGTATTTTACCGGCAACCTCGCGGACGCGAGCGGCCGGCAGTTTGGCTATCAACTCACCTTTTTCCGGCAGGGCGTGCTGCCCGTGGCGGAGCGGCCGGCAGAGTTGTCACGTTTCGTAGTGGGCGATCTGAAGTTCGCGCATTTCACGGTGACCGACGTGGCCGGGAAGCGGTTTCGCTTTGCGCAAAAGACGAGCCGCGGTGCGTTTGGCGAAGCGGGTTTCGACGATGGCGACCGGCTGGCCTGGCTCGATGATTGGGAGCTGCGGATGGACGAGAGTGGACGCTTTCATCTCCGCGCGGAAGGCGACGGCGCGTCCGTTGATCTGCAACTCGAGACGACGAAGCCACCGGTGATCCACGGCGAAGATGGCGTGAGTGCGAAAGCGGCCACGGCGGGCCATGCGTCGCATTATTATTCGCTGACGCGGCTCGCGACCGCAGGGCAGCTGCAGGTCGGCGCAGAGCGATTCGCGGTGCGCGGCGAAAGCTGGTTCGACCATGAGTGGGCGACGAATCAACTCGGGCCGGACCAGATCGGGTGGAACTGGCTCTCGCTGCAGCTCGACGATGGTCGCGAGCTAATGCTCTACCAGATGCGGCTGGCGGACGGTTCGCCGGACCCGATTTCGAGCGGAACGCTGGTGGCGCGCGACGGCGCATCGAAGCACCTGACCGCCGGCGACTTCACGATGAAGCCGCTTTCTTGGTGGAAGAGCGGCAAGACGGGAGCGAATTATCCGATCGCGTGGCGCGTCGAGCTGCCGGAGGAGAAGCTCGCGTTGACGGTCCGGGCGGTCCTCGAGAATCAGGAACTCGCACTCCTGCCGCTAGCTTACTGGGAAGGCGCGGTCGAGGCGGAGGGTAAGGCGGTCAAAGGCCGCGGCTATTTGGAACTGACCGGATATGCAGGACCGCTGCGAGCGTTGCAGCGTTAAGGAAGCCGGAAGGATTAAGCCTGCGTGTGGCGCGCGTAGTGCACTTCTGCGCCCTTCGGCAGAAGACGCTTGCGGCCCCGCTGACGACGGCGCGCGAGGCAGGCGCGCCCGCCTTTCGTGCTCATCCGGGCGCGAAAACCGTGTTGGCGTTTCCGAGTCCGTTTTGAGCGCTGAAGTGTCCGTTTCATAAAGCAGAATCCGCCAGGCGGCCCGGCGAAGAGCGGCTAAATTAGGGGCGGCCTCCTGTTTGTCAATATGCCTTTCCCGCCGGGCGGGCGGAACTTTGATCGTCGCCCACCGTATATGCGAGGGATGCCAATTGCCACCCCATCACCTTTGTGGAATAACGGGCCTCGAATGAGCGACGTTGTTATCGAGCCGGCTACCTTCGAGGATCTCGACGAGCTGTCGCTCCTCCTCGGTGATCTCTTTAATGAAGAGAGCGATTTTTGCCCGGACAAGGAAAAGCAGCTCCGCGGCTTGCGCCTCATTTTCGAACAGCCGAACCGCGGGCGCGTTTTTGTCCTGCGGGAAGATCGCGCCATCGTCGGTATGATCAATTTGCTCTTCACCATCAGCACGGCCGAAGGCGGCTTCGTCATGATGCTGGAGGATCTGGTGGTGCACGATAGCCATCGCGGGAAGGGCTACGGCTCGCAGCTCTTGCAGTACGCGGTCGAGTTTGCGAAGCAGAAGAATTTCCTCCGCATCACGCTCCTGACTGATCGCCCGGAGGTCGCTTCGCAGGCACTCTTCCGCCGCTATGGTTTCAAGGACTCGTCCATGATGCCGATGCGTCTCCTCCTCCCGCGCGACGAGCCCGAAATTTCCCTCTAAACCGGAGCCGCCGCGCCCTAGCCGCGGTCGTTCTTCAGTGTCTCGTCGCGGCCGAGTTGCTCGACGAGCCGCTTCCGGAAGTCGGCGCGGAACTCGACTTCATCGACCGCTTTCGCGACCGCCGGCTTGGCGTCGGCGGTCAGGTTCTCCTTCGCGTAGGTCTTCAGTTCGTCGATGCGCGACTTGTCGCTGAAGAGACTGAAGAGGCTCGGGGCGAAACTATTCGCGACCAGCGCATCGGCCTTCCCGACGAGCTCCTTCATGTGGCCCTTGGCGAACTGCCAGGCGAGGTCCGCGTGATTGCGCCCGACTTTCGGCACGACCACGAGCGCGCGGCTGGTCGGCAGCTCGCTGGTCAGCGCGAGGCCCAGCGTCTTCTCGGCCAGCTTCGGGTCGGAGGTTCTCGTCAGCGCGTCGTAGTAATTTTGCTTCTCCTCAATGCTGGTCGTTTTTAGGCCGAGCTCGTGGAGCTGGTTCCACGTTTTCTCGTTCGCGAAACGGCCGACGACGTTGAGCACCGGCGAGCGCAGATCGGGCGAAAGCGTTTTTGGATCGGCGAGATATTTCGCGAAGCGTTCGTTGCAGCCCGCGATGACCTCGGGGTCGTTGAAAGAAGCGAGCGCGCTGACGAGCGAGCGGCGCAGGGAGATGGTGCGAGCTCCTTCGTCAGGTTTAGATTCCCAGCCGACTTCGGCGAAGGACGGCCGCAGGACGGTGCGGGCATATTCCTGGAATGACTCGTGCACCGGCTCGCTCTGGACCAAGTCGTTGATCGCGCTGAGCGCGCCGATGATTTGTTCCTGTTCGGCCATCTCGGTGCGCGTGGGCAACTTCCCGACGAGATCGAGGTAGAACGAGAGCGGCGCGCGGTCCGCCTGCACGAGCGCCCAGGCGTCGCTGAGCAGGTTCACGCGGTCGGGCATGCTCATTTTCGGAAGCTGCGCGAGGAGGAGCTGCCACGAGGCTTCGTCATACTGGACGCGGTAATTGCCTGCGCCTTCCACGTTCAACTTAAGCGCGCGGTCGGCCGCCACGTCCGGCAGCGGCAAAGATTTCTCCGTCATCAAGACACTCACCGGCTCCTTACCCGCGACCATGTAGGTAAGGGGAATTTTCCACTCCAGCGCGGGCGCGTTCGGGTAGTTCACGGTGAAGCGTTCCTGCGTCAGCGTAACTTTGCCGTCGGCATCACGCGTGACTTTCACGACGGGGAAACCGGGCTGCTCCGTCCAGCTGGCCGCGATTTCGCTGACCGGCTTGCCGGAGGCCGCGCTGAGCGCGTTCCAAAGATCGGCCGTGGTGGTGTTCGAAAATTTGTGCTTCGCCATGTAGCTCCGCAGGCCGTCGCGGAAGACATCTTCTCCGAGGAAACTTTCCAGCATGCGCAGGAAGGCCTGCCCTTTTCTGTAGGTGATGTCGTCGAAGGCGCTGTTCGCTTCCGCTTCCGTCTCGATCTTCTGCTGGATCGAGTGCGTGGTGGAACGGGCGTCACCCTCCATCGCGACTTCACGCGAGATACCGACGCGGCGGGTCGGGTCGCGCGGTTCGTTGCTGCGCAGCCAGACTTCCCAGTCGGGATTGAACTTCGCGGTGCACTTGCTGCCCATCCACGAGGCGAATCCTTCGTTCAGCCAGAGGTTATCCCACCAGCCCATCGTGACGAGATCGCCGAACCACTGGTGCGCGCACTCATGCGCGATGACCGCGTAGATGCCCTGTTTGGTCGCGTTCGACGAAATCTGCGGATCGAACAGGAGCGCCGACTCGAAGTAAACGATCCCGCCCCAGTTCTCCATCGCGCCGCCGAAGCCGCCGGGGACGGCGATTTCGTCGAGCTTCGGGAGCGGGAACGGCACGCCGAAGTAGTCGTTGTAGTAGTTAACAATCTGCTGCGCGCTCTCGAGCGCGTATTGGCCCATGGCCGCTTTGCCCTTCGTCGCGACGACGCGGTGGAGCACGCTGCCGTTTTGTTTCTCGATCGAGTCGAGCTCGCCGGCGCAGAGGACATTCAAGTAGGAAGGCATCGGCGGTGTCATCCCAAAGCGCACTTCCTTCGCGCCATCCTTCTTCGTCTCGCTTTCGATCGGCATGTTTGAGACCGCTAACCATTTATCCGGCACGACGGCAGTGAGCTGGAAGCGGGCACGGAAGCTCGGCTCATCCCAGCAGGGGAACATGCGCCGCGCGTCCGTCGCCTCGAACTGCGTGCCGAGCATGTCCTTCTTCGCGCCCGTGCCCTCTTCCTGGTAGGGCGCGTGGTAAAGGCCGAAGCCGGCGTCGTTGATCTTCCCGCTGAAACTGAGAGCGAGCGAATGGGCACCGACGGATAACTCGTTAGGCAACTTGAGGGTCAGCGTCTGCCCTTTGGCATCCACTGTGATAGCAGATTTCTCGAGCGCCTTACCGTCAACCGCCGCGCTGGTCACCTGGATGGCGGCCGCGTTCAAGACGAGCTCGCGTATTGGCTGGCGGACGTCGACCTTGATCGTCTCCGAGCCGGTGAAGGCGAGCCGCCCGAGGTCGGGCACGATCCGGACAGAATATTCCTGCGGGACGACGGTCTTCGGGAGCTTGCCCGGGGCACGCTCGAATTGGAACGGTTCTTCCCCGTGAGCGAGAAGTGGCAGGAGAAGGAGAAGGCTGGAAAAGCGCAGGCGCATCCCGCACTAAACAGCGGTCGCGGCTTCGCGCTACTCGAGGAAGAGCAAGAGGACCAACTGGCCGTCACCAACCTGCGGCCCGCGAATGACCAGCGGGCTGCTCCGGGTCAGGCGCGCGTCGGTCTCGAGGAGGAGATTTTGTTCCTGGAAAAGCTGCAGCTTGAGGGCGTAGGCGGCCTTGGCCGCGGCCTTCGACTTCACGCGGAGCGAGAAATATTTGCTCTGCGCGAGCCAATCTTCCTCACCGCTCTGGAGCGTCTTGCGCGAAGAGCCGATGACTTGAAACTGATTGTAGCCGAAGAGCTGCTTGAGCGTTCCCTCGAGGCGGCCCAACTCGGCCGGGATCGGGGTTGGCTCAGGCGCGTTGCTCGCCATCACGAGCCCACTCCAAACCGTCTCGGCCGCCGGCGCCGAGATGGCCGCGGCGCCCACGATCATCACCGCTGCCAGAGTGGAGACGAACGCGCGCATGCCTTCGCTACTTCGCCGCGTACTCGGACGGGAGAGACTGCAAGCCGTCGATCCAGATGACGGTCACGCGCTGCTTCTCGTTGTCGACGGGGAAGACGGAGATGGTCGCATTCGGGCTAACCACGGGGTCGATCCGCGCGTTCGTGATCTGCGTCAGGTAAGCCGACTGGCCGGCATTCGGCTGCTCACGGAGCACGAAAAAAGTGAGAACCATGAAGACGGCGAGCGAAGCGGCGCCGGTCCAAACGAGGCGGCCGATCGACGACCAGGATTCACGCGTGGCAGTGCTGAGCGGGCGAGCGGTGTCCCTTTCGTCGTCTGCGATCGCTTGCCGCAGTTGATGCGAGAAAAAGTCTTGGTTGGACATGACCGGCGCACTGATCTGCTCCTTCAAAAAGGCGCCCAGCTGCCGAGACTGCGCCTTCTCCGCTTCCGCGGCAGCCTTGTCCGGCAGAGCGGCCTCAAACTCGGCGAGTTCACCACCGATGAGATGCCCATCGATCCAAGCGGTCCATTTTTCCTCAAACGTTTTCATAAAGATCTCTCAACGTGTTCTGCAGTTTCTTGCGTGCGTAGAAGAGCCGGGACATCACGGTGCCGATGGAGCAGCCGAGGCTCTCGGCGATCTCATGGTATTG
>JBKJKL010000323.1:0-2623 GCA_046597485.1 Chthoniobacterales bacterium | reverse complement strand
CTTGATCTTTTGGCCTAACGACTCCTCGGCACGGGCGTGGCCGACCACACCCGCGAACGCGAAGCCGCAAAAGATCAGGACGCAGATCGCGAGCTGTCGCATCAGTGTGCCAGCTCTTGCAGGATCGCCTTGTTCAGCCGGATGCCGGCCTCAAAGTTCTCGAGCGGGAAGTTCTCGTTCGGCGAGTGCGCGCGGCAATCGGCCAGCGCGAGCCCGAGCAGAAGAGTCTCGACGCCCATGATAGTGCGGAACTGCGAGGTGATCGGGATGCTGCCGCCTTCACGGATGAGCGCGGGCTCCTTGCCATCGAACGCTGCCCGCAGCGCGCGCTGGGCCGCTTCGCCGACCGCTGAGTGCGGATCAGTCAAATACCACGGGCCGCTGTGACCATCAGTGATCTCGAGCTTTACTCCGGGCGGGCAATGTTTGCGCAGGTGCTTCTTCGCCAGCTCGAGAATCTCGGGTCCGTCCTGATTGGGGACGAGGCGGAAGGTGATCTTCGCCATCGCGTGACTCGCGATGACCGTCTTCGTGCCGGGGCCCTGATAGCCGCCGCCGATGCCGTTCAACTCCGCGGTCGGGCGCGCCCAGAGGCGCTCCAAAGTGGTGAAGCCTTTCTCGCCGAACAAGGCGGGCGCGCCGGTCTCCTGCAGCACTTCCGCATCGCCATCGAGCGGGAGCTTGGCCCACATCGCGCGCTCCCAATCCTCGAGCGGTTTCACCTTATCGTAGAAGCCCTCGATCGCGACGTGCCCGTCCTCGTCGTGAATGGTCGCGATCAACTGCGCCAGCGCGGTGATCGGATTCGCGACCGCACCGCCGAACATCCCGGAGTGCAGGTCCATCTGCGCGGAGGAGACTTTCAACTCGAGCGCCGTCACGCCACGGAGTCCATAGCTCAAGGTGGGCACGCCCTTCGCGATCATGCCGGTATCGGAAACAACGACAACGTCGCAGCGAAGCGCATCGAGATTCTGTTGCAGGAACGGCCCAAGGTTACTGCTGCCGATCTCTTCCTCGCCCTCGATGATGAGATGCAGATTCACCGGCAAATCGCCATCCTGCTCGAGCGCTTCCTGGATGCCGAGAATGTGCGCGAAGATCTGGCCTTTGTTATCCGTTGCGCCACGCGCGAAGACGTAGCCGTTTTTCAAAACGGGTTCGAAGGGCGGCGAGTCCCAGAGTTCCAGCGGATCGGGCGGCTGCACATCGTAGTGGCCGTAGATCATGACCGTCTTCCGGCCCGGCTGATGTTTGTTCTTCGCCCAAACGACGGGATGCCCGGGGGTGGCCACTGATTTCGCCTCGAGGCCGATCCGGTTCAGCTTTTCGACGAGCCACTGCGCGCATTGCGCGACGTCGTCGCGGTTTTTCTCGTCGGTCGAGACGCTCGGGAAACGGAGGAACTGATAATATTCGTCAAGATAGCTGTCGCGCATGGCGAGACGTTAGACAGGATCGGACTCTTTTGCTATTCGCGTTGCATGGCGAACGAGTCCCTCTCCCCGGCTGCGGCCGAAACTGACGCACAATTGATCCGCGGGATTGGCCTGCCGGCGCTGACCGCGAATATCGTCAACACTACGATCGGCGCGAGCATCTTCGTCCTGCCCGCGACAATGGCGCTGATGCTCGGCGGCGCCGCACCGCTGGCCTTCCTCTTTTGCGCGGTCGCCCAATCGATCTTCGTGACCTGCTTCGCCATCGCCGGCTCACGCGTCTCGCTCACCGGCGGGCTATATGCCTACGTCGAAGTCGCCTTCGGCCGATATGTCGGATTTCTCGCCGGCGTGATGAATTTCACCACCAACCTGCTCGGCGTTTCCGCGGTCATGAACGTGCTCGCCGCGGCGGCCGGTTCGTTCTCACCCGCGCTTGCGACGACCGCCGGACGGATGATGATCATGCTGCTCGCCGCGGCCACGCTGGCCGCGATCAATGTCCGCAGTGTCCGCACCGGCGCACGCGTGGTCACGTTCGTCACGATCGTGAAGGTCATGCCCCTACTCCTTT
The DNA here is from genome assembly GCA_046597485.1 of Chthoniobacterales bacterium. Lineage (GTDB taxonomy): Bacteria > Verrucomicrobiota > Verrucomicrobiia > Chthoniobacterales > UBA10450 > JACCTI01. The sequence goes on along the minus strand of JBKJKL010000323.1, from coordinate 610 downwards.
TCGTGGGCGTGGGCGTATGGTTCATAAGACCGGATGCGCTCGCCTTCAGCACCGCCACGAGCAGCGGCTCGTTAGGCAACGCGGTCCTGCTTCTAATGTTCGCCTTCTTCGGCATCGAAAGCTCGCTCACCCCGAGTGGCGAAGTGCGTAATCCGGCGCGCACAGTTCCGCGCGCGATTTATTTCGCGCTTACCCTGACGACAGCGATCTACATCCTGATCCAGCTTGTGGCGCAGGGAACGCTCGGCGTTTCGCGCCTCGCAGCTAATACGTCCGCGCCGCTCGCGGAGGCGGCTGGCGGTTTTCTGGGGCCCTGGGGGAGAATGCTGCTCATTGTGGCGGCGACGATTTCTTCGATCGGCTACATCACGAGCGACATTCTGAGTGCACCGCGAACTCTGTTCGCCTTCGGCCGCGACGGCGTCTTGCCGAAACGGTTCGCTCAGGTTCACGAGCGATATCGCACGCCCGCTTTCGCGATTATCTTCTACGCCGCGCTCGCCTTCTGTCTCGCCTTCAGCTCGAGCTTCGAAGGGCTTGCCATCATCGCGAACGTGGCTGCGCTGCTTCTCTATCTATTGTGTTGTGCAGCCGCGTGGGAACTTGTCCG
>JBKJKL010000312.1:0-3188 GCA_046597485.1 Chthoniobacterales bacterium | reverse complement strand
GCTCTCTCGAACGCGTCGGGCCGACGCGGCTCAACGAGCGCGTCCCGCCCGCGGGTTGGCCGCGCGAGCTCCAGCCGCTTGTGGTTGCATTCGATGAGATGCTCGACCGGCTGGAAGATTCGTTCACGCGCCTCTCGCAATTCTCGGCCGATCTCGCGCATGAACTGCGCACCCCGATCGCGAATCTGCGCGGCGAAGCAGAGGTCTCACTCCGGCGCGAACGCGCGCCGGAAGAATACCGCGCGGTCATTGAATCAAGCGTCGCGGAATGCCAGCGGCTCTCGCGCATGATCGACAACCTGCTCTTCCTCGCACGCGCGGAGGCGGCGGACCGGACGATCGAGCCCGAGCAGTTCGACGGCGCGGCTGCGATGGCGCGGATCGCTGATTACTACCGGACGCTGGCGGAGGATCGCAGTGTAACGATTCGCTGCGAAGGCGCGGGCGAAGTCTGCGCGGACCCGCTGCTCTTCGAGCGGGCGGTCAGCAACTTGGTCGACAACGCGATGCGTCACACGCCGGACGGCGGCGCGATCGACCTCACGCTCCGGCCGCGCGACGGCGCGACGGAAATCACCGTGCGCGACAACGGCAGCGGCATCACGGCGGAACATTTGCCGCGCGTCTTCGATCGCTTCTACCGCGCGGATTCCTCGCGCAGCTCGGCCGGAACAGGCCTCGGTCTCGCGCTCGTAAAATCGATCGCGGAACTCCACGGCGGCAGCGCACGCGTCGAAAGTGAAGCAGGGAAGGGGACCGCCGTGACGCTCACCTTCCCAAACTCCGCTTCATAGGCGCCGCGCGCTGCGTCGCGGGAATTCCTACTCGCCGACGTCGACGGAGATCTGGCCGCCGGACGGCATCTGGTCGGAGAGAGCGATGCATTCGATCTCGACGTTGGCACCTTTCGGGAGTGCGGAGACGGCGACCGTGGACCGCGCCGGCGGCTGATCGGTGAAGTAGCTGCCGTAGACTTCGTTCACCTTCGCGAAGTCGTTCATGTCGGTCAGGAAGATGGTCGTTTTCACGATGTGACCCATGGTCAGGTTCTCCGCCTTTAAGACGGCGGTCATGTTGTCGAGAACACGGCGCGCCTGCACGGAAATGTCGCCCTCGACGATCTGGCCGCTCTTCGGATCGAGCGGGATTTGGCCGGAGGTAAAGACAAACTGGCCCACGCGGATAGCCTGCGAGTAGGGCCCGATGGCGGCGGGTGCTTCGTCAGTCGAGATGATCTTCTTCATCGCGCGAGCTTAGGCAGAAGGCGGCGACGCACAATGCCGCTTTGCGAGCGGCCACGGGTGGTCCGCATTTCTGCGCAAAGCGCCGCCTGGTCGTCAAGAAGTTGACGATGTGGAGCACTAAGCCCCTCCATGCGCGATCTGGGATCAGGGATAGGCAAGCCGGTAAAACCGTTTTGGGAGGGTGGTCGGATTGTCGTCCTCGTAGGGGAAGGCACCGGTCAGGTCGGGAATGATAGAAAAGACCGTTGAAAAACCGTCGGGACTTAAGTCAGGTGACGCCTGAACACGGTTGACCTCGTTGGGCACGCCGCGGCATTGCAAAGCAATGTGATTGTTTGCCAACCGTTTAACGGAAACGACCTTCAAAGACGAAGCATCCGGGACGACCACAATGCCAGATATCCCATCCATCCCCGTAATGAGCGCTGGATTCACGATTGCACCAGAGGTAGTGTATTCGGCCACGGCATGCTTCGCTCCCGTCAAATACTCGACGAACAGTTTGTCGCCTGAGACCGCCAGATTGACCGGAGTATTAAGGCCTGTGATTAAAGCGGGATCAATGGACCCTCCGGAAGTCGTGTATTTCCCGACTCTTCCTTGGATATAATCAGTTACAAAGACGTTTTCACCGGAAAGCGCCAGTTGTCCTAGGTTGTTCAACCCCGTAATTAATGAAGCGTTGACCGTGGCGCCCGCGGTTGTGTATTTACTGAGTTGGCCGTTACCGCTTTGCGCGACATATAAGTAGTCGCCAGAAACGGCAATCCCGACCGGGCGATCGAGTCCCGAGATGAGGGAAGCGTTTACGGTTGCGCCGGCGGTCGTGTATTCGCCCACCTTTCCAGTCGCATAAGATGTGATAAAAATCCGATCAGCAGATCTGGCGACATACAACGCGCTGTGCAATCCGGAAAGGAGGGTGGGATTAACGGCTGCGCCGGAATCTCTGTATTCACCCAGCGTGCCGCCCTGATTGCTTACGACGAACAAACGGGTGGCATCCGTCGACAGCGTGATTCCATACGGAGCATTCAGCCCCGTGATGAGCGAAGCATTGATCATGGCACCTGACCGGCTGAACTTTCCAACCGTCCCGCTATTATGGTTTGTTATATAAATCTGCGCGTGCGACGACAACGTCGAGGCGATCAGCAGGGTCGCGAGGGTAAAGACGATGCGTAACTTCATTAGTTTAAAGAAAACAATGCGGACGAGGGCTTGCGTCGCGTGCGGTGAATATGTAGAAATCATCTGATATGGTGACGCACCAGGTCCGCCGTTCGCTCCCTCGCATGGTTAGGTCTTGGTGGAGTTATGGGCTGCTGTGGCGCAACGATCTGAGCGCAGCTCCATCACAAGTTCTTCGCCATCATCGCACAGATCCTCTCGTGCAAATTGGAATCCGCATTTTTGTAAGACACGGATCGTAGCGAGGTTGTGCTTTGCCACATGCGCGTAAACTGGTCGCGCCTCTATCTTCGTCAGGAATTGGGCCAGGGCCGCACTCGCAATCCCTTTCCCCCAATGTGTCTTGCCGAGCCAGTAGCCGATGTTGGGCTCCCCCGCCGCCTCCCAATAGACCACGTTCCCAGCCACGGTGTCGTCCGCGAGGATGGTGTTTAAGATGCCGGTCTCGTCCCTCATGATTGTGGCCCAGTGCGTCATAAAGGCGTCACGATCGCGGCTTGGGAACGCCGCCATCCACGTCGCCTCGGGATCCAGCTGATGCTCAAAAAAAATCGGCAGATCTTCCTGGGTCACTTCACGGAGTGTAACAGTCATTTGATCAGGCCTAGGTCGTCCCGAAAGATGGCCTCCTGCCGATCGCCTTGGGCATGCTGCTTTTCTGCACAAAGGAGAGCAATAGAGGAAATAGGGGTCAGCTTCATAAGCTCGCTCTGCCTGGTCATGTGGCGGCTAATTGTTGGAGTAGTTTTTGGG
>JBKJKL010000052.1:0-4808 GCA_046597485.1 Chthoniobacterales bacterium | reverse complement strand
GGATCTCGTCCTGCACGCCGTCGGCAAAAAACGCGTTGTCGGGATCGCGACTGCGATTATCGAACGGAAGAACAGCGATGCTTTTCTCCGCGAGTTCCGCGGCCGGTGTCGCGGCATTCTGCGCTCCCGGCTGGCTGCTTGCCTTCGGTCTCCAGAGCGCGAACCCGGCGACGATCGCGATCAGAGCGAGCGCGACCGCTGCGATCACGCGCCGCCTGAGTTTTTTCTCCCGTAGCTTAATCGCGGCGGCCTCCCCAAGGGCACACTGGACCTTCTCCGGAAGCGCGGGGTTGCCGACCTCATCGGTGTACAGATTGACCAGGTGAACGCGGAGGCCGTGTTTGACCTCGCATTCGCCCAGATCGTGCAGGTGCGGCTTCCAGTGAGCGTGCTGCTCTAAATCTTCCGCGACTCTCTTCGAGAGAAGAATGTGTCCGGCGTCTCCGCAATCCATCACGCGCTGCGCCATATTCATTCCAGCCCCAGCGACGCCGGTCTGGCCGTTGACATCGACGACCGCGCTCGCGGGTCCACTGTGCACGCCCATGCGCAACTGCATCTCGGGGTGATTTTTTAAGGCACGGCTGATTTCGACCGCGCACTCGACCGGCTCCTCCGGACTCCCATGAAAGACCAGCGCCATCCCATCGCCGCTCGGGCTTTTGATCAAAGTGCCGGCTGTGTCCGCCGCTTGAAACTCAGCACTCTGCCGCACGACTTCGTTGAGCACGCCGCGCCGCGCGCGCTGCTCATCCACGAGCAGCTTGGAATAGCCGACGATGTCCATGAAAAGGACATGCCCTAGCTCCATTCGTACTTTCGTTTTTGCTTCCTCGGCCATGACTTGGTCGCGCCTATTCTAGGCATTCACCGCGATGGCCGCGAGCACCAGAACGCGAACCGCGTCAGACGTAGCGATGGCGCGCGTCCAGCTCTGTAAGCAGGCGCGATGTCTGACTTCGGCATGGAACTCATCGGGGGATTCGTCTTCAGCTCGATCGGCCTGGTGGCGTTCATCTATGGCAAACGGATGCAGGTCTGGAGAGCGATGCTGCTCGGACTCGCGCTCATGACGTATCCGTATTTCGTCTCGACCAGCCTCATCCTCTACTCGTTAGGCGCGGTCCTGACGGGAGCGCTCTTCCTTTCTCGGGGCTGAGTCGATCGCCTTGTCGCGCGCGCTCGCGCATGTTATTTCCGCTCTCATGGGTCGCCAATGGTTGCATGCGAAGCGGGAAGTCGCCGGGCTGAAGAAAGGCCAGGCCACCGGCAAGCTGGTGAAGGAGATCATGGTCGCATCGAAGCTGGGCGGAGCTGATCCAAACAGCAATGCGCGTCTCTTCGCTGCGGTCGAAAAGGCGCGCCGGGCCAGCGTTTCGCGCGACGTAATCGAGCGCGCGATCAAAAAGGGCGGTGGCATCGGCGGTGAAAAGCTGGAGCTGGAGCACGTCGTCTTCGAAGGCTACGCGCCGCACAAAGTGCCGATCGTGGTCGAAATCTTAACCGACAACAATAACCGCACCGCGCCCGAGATTCGCGTGCTCTTCAAAAAAGGCGGCCAGCTCGGCGCCCCCGGCAGCAATAAGTTTCTTTTCGAACACGTCGGCCTTGTCGAAGCGCATCACGCCGACACCGCCGCAGACATCGAGGGAGCCGCGATTGAGGCGGGCGCGCAAAACGTAGAGCCGCTCGCCCACGCGCAGAACGACGATATTCCGGAGGGCGTGACCGGCGCGCGCTTCATCACCGAGCGGACTGATTTGCACAGCGTCTCGCAATGGCTGGCGGGCAACGGTTGGACAGTGGTGACGAGCGAACTCGGCTACGTCCCGAAAAGCAACGTCTCGTTAGGCGAAGCCGAGCGCGCGGAGACCGGCGAGTTTCTCCAGACCCTCGAGGACCACGACGACGTCCACCGCGTTTGGGCTGCCTTGTAATCGCTTTCGATTCTCGCTAACACCTCGGCGCAATGCCCGACGACACGACGAACTTCGTCCTCGGCGACGCCGCGATTGAAGCGGCCACCGCCCGCAAGAAAGCCACGGGAGAGCGCACCCTCACCCACTGCGAAAACTGCGGCGCGGCGCTGACCGGCAACTATTGCGTGGATTGCGGACAACAGGCAGTCGATTACCGCCGTTCGCTCTTTCACATCCTGGTCGATGCGGCCGATTCCTTCTTCAACTGGGACACCAAGTTCTTCAAGACCATCGGGGTTCTCCTTAGGAAGCCGTGGTGCCTGACCAACGATTTTAACGCCGGCCGCCGCGCGCGTTACGTCCACCCGCTGCGGCTTTACCTTCTCGCCAGCATCACCTTCTTTCTCGTCCTGCGCGCGATGCAGTTTGCCACTCCCGCTCAGGTTGAGCTGACCGCCGCGGACCGCAGCGAGTTTGCGGCTGGCCTGGAGAAATTGACCGGGCCGGACTCGCCTTTAAATCCGGAGTCGCGCGCCCGAATCGATGCTTTGCGCGAGCGGTTAAGAGAAGGCGACGGCACCCTGACCGCCGCAGAACGAGCGGAAATCAAAACCGCCTATGTCGAGACGATGAAGTCAACGATGCGCGATCGCTGGAGCAAGGATGAGCGAGACAAGATGCGGCAGACACTGCGGCGTTTCCCGGAAAATAAGACCCCGCTCCTCAGCGTGCGGACCGAAGCCGATAGTCCCGGTGCGCCTCCTACCGCCCCGCCTGCACCCGAAGGTTTCAACATGAAATGGGGCCACGACGACCAACCGAAAACGCCCTTCCAAAACTGGATGGAGCGCCGGATTAAAGACAAGGTCGGGGACGATGGCACCAAGGTAACGCTCTTCCTCGAAACGCTGCGCAGTAACATCCCGACCATGCTGCTGTTTTGCATCCCACTCTTCGCCCTCATCCTGAAAGTCCTTTACCTCGGCCGGCGCCGCTTCTACGTCGAGCACCTCGTCTACGCGCTCCATATTCACAGCTTTATCTTCCTCGGAGTGGCCGTCCTCCTGGCACTCGTCCTCGCCGCGAATCGCTTCGCGCCCGTCGTCTCCGGGTTGCTCATCGGCCTCTTCTCCCTCACGCTCACCGTGCAGGTGTTCCTCTCCATCCGCCGTGTCTACGGACAGGGCTGGTTCTTCACTTTCTTAAAGTTCGCTCTCGGCGGCGTAGTCTATCTGATCGTGCTCGCGCTCGCGGTCGGCGTGACCGCTTTCGTCACCATCCTCCTGCCGGGCTAGCGAGTTAGCCCGCCGCCGCGATCAACTCGCGCGCTTTCGCGAGCGCCTCACCGACCTTCGCCGGATCCTTGCCCGCGCCGCGCGCGCTCTCCGGGCGGCCGCCGCCCTTCCCACCCACGATAGGCGCGATCTGCCCGATGATGTCGCCCGCGCGCAGTTTCGCAGTCAGCTCCTTCGGAATCGAGACCACCAGGTCCACGCGGCCATTGCTCGAACCGGCCAGCACGATGGGCGCGTGCAACTTCGCCTTCAGGATATCGGCCAGTTGCTGCAGAAGTGCGCCATCCGCGTCCGGCACTTCCGCGACGAGCGAACTTGCGCCAGCATGCGCCGCGGCCAGCTCATTCGCCAGCGTCGAAGCGCGATTGCGCAGTTCCGTCTCAGCAGCCTTCGACTGCAGCTTCTCCCAGTTCTGCACTTCGCCTTCCAGCTTTTGCAGATGCGCCGCGCGCTGCTCGATCGTCTCGAGCGAACCGGAAAAGATCGGCAGCGCGGCGATGTCGGATTTCTTGCGCGAGAGCTGCGCGAACTTTTCGTCCTGCCGCGCCGCTTCCTTCTCCGCCCAGCGTCCGACCTCTTCGCCCGCGACCGCTTCGATACGGCGAATGCCGGCCGCGATCGCGCCTTCGCTCACGATCTTGAACCCGCCGATCTCCGCGGTGCTGCGCACATGCGTTCCGCCGCACAGCTCCATCGAGTAGCCATTCAACTCGTTAGGCGCCCCGCCGACCTGCACTACCCGGACGACGTCGCCGTATTTGTCGCCGAAGAACTGCTGGATGTCGGCGCGCTGCTTCGCCTCCGCATACGGGACCTCGGTCCACGAAACCGACGCCTGCTCCGCGATCTTGTCGTTCACCAGCTTCTCAACCCCGCGCACCTGCTCCGGCGTGAGCGCCGCGCTCGAGAAATCGAAAGTAAGCTTCTCTGGCCCGACGTAGCTCCCCTTCTGCACCGCCTCTTTCGAGACAACTTCGTGCAGCGCCCAATGGAGCAGATGCGTCACGGTGTGATGCCGTTCGATCGCGCGCCGCCGCGTCTCATCGAACCGCACCGTGACATGCGCGCCGCTCTCGGGCCCCTCCTGGCCGGCGAGAAGGTGAATAAAAGTGTTGCCGCTCTTCCGCGTATCGGTGATTTCCCAGCGCCCGCCGTCGCCTTCGATCACGCCGCGATCGCCCACCTGGCCACCCATCTCCGCGTAGCAAACGGAGTTGTTCAAAATGACCGCCGCGCGTTCCTTCAACAAGGTCACATCCTCGACATCGGCGCCGGTATGATCGTGCTCGTAACCGAGGAAATGCGTCGCCGAGCGCGAGTCGTTCTCGGCCAACGTTACGACCGTTTTCTTCTGCGCCTTCCGCGCGCGATCGCGCTGCTCTTCCATCAACTTCTCGAAGCCCGCTGTATCCACGGACAAGCCGCGCTCACGCGCCATCAACTCGGTAAGGTCGAGCGGAAACCCCTGCTCGTCGTACAAACGAAACGCAAATTCGCCCGAGATCGTGCCGCTCTCGGGTAGGGTGGGCGTCTCGCCCGCCGGTTCGGGCATCCTGCCCGAACGAACTTCCTGCGTCCAAACCCAAGGGTATTC
>JBKJKL010000029.1:0-4563 GCA_046597485.1 Chthoniobacterales bacterium | reverse complement strand
CCGTACGGAGAATTAAACCGCGCCGCGCTGCCGGTGCCATCCGCACTTCCAATGCTCCCGGCCAAGCCGGCGAGCGTCGTCACGACTCCAGCTGAGGTCACCTTGCGGATGGTGTGGTTGTTCAAGTCCGCCACATAAGCGTTCCCGCCGCTGTCCACCGCCATCCCGGCCGGTTGATTAAATCGCGCCGCGCTACCGGTGCCATCCGCACCCCCAATGCTCCCGGCCAAGCCTGCCAGCGTTGTTACCGCTCCAGCTGCCATCACCTTTCGGATCGTGTTGTTGTTCGTGTCCGCCACATAAACATTCCCGCCGCTGTCCACCGCCAGACCAGCCGGATAATTAAAACGCGCCGCGCTGCCGGTCCCATCCGCACTTCCAATGCTTCCCGCCAAGCCGGCCAACGTTGTTACCACTCCAGTCGAGGTCACCTTCCGAATCGTGTGGTTGCTCTGGTCCGCCACAGAGATATTCCCGCCGCCGTCAACGGTCACCCCGGTTGGATAATTAAACCGCGCCGCGCTGCCGGCCCCATCTGCACTCCCAAGGCCTCCGGCCGAGCCGGCCAGCGTTGTCACCACTCCAGCTGAGGTCATCTTGCGAATGGTGTGGTTGAAGGAGTCTGCCACATACACGTTTCCGCCGCTGTCCACCGCTACTCCGGTCGGATAATAAAAGCGCGCCGCGCTGCCGGCCCCATCCGCACTCCCAACGCCCCCGGCCAAGCCCGCCAAGGTTGTGACCACTCCAGTCGAGGTCACCTTCCGAATCGTGTGGTTGTTGTGGTCTGCCACATACACGTTCCCGCCGCCGTCCACTGCGATCCCGGTCAGACCATAAAATCGCGCCGCGTTGCCGGTTCCGTCCGTACTCCCAAAGCTTCCGGCCAAGCCCGCCAGGGTTGTCACCACTCCAGCTGAGGTCACCTTCCGGACGGTGTTGTTGCTCGAGTCCGCGACATACACGCTCCCGGCGCTGTCCACGGCCACCCCAGTGGGATAATTAAACCGCGCTGCGCTGCCGGTCCCATCGGCGCTCCCAGTGGCCCCGGGCAAACCAGCCAGGGTCGTCACCACGCCGGCTGCGGTCACCTTTCGGATCGTGTGGTTGTTCGAGTCCGCCACATAGACGTTCCCGGCGCTGTCCACCGCCGTCCCGAACGGACCATAAAATCGCGCCGCGCTCCCGGTCCCATCAGCACTGCCGTAGCCTGAGTAGCCGGCGAGGGTGCCGAAGAAATACGGCTCGTAGGTCGATTGCGCCCGTGCCGTAAAAACGACTGGCAAACTGCCAGTAAACAGAAGGAGTGAGAGGAGGATTTTTTTCATGGTCGAAGAACGAGCAAGTAAGAAGGATTTAATGGCGGGGAATCCGGAAGGCCTTTTTACTCCCTAACCGGACACCGCTACTGGTCGCGGTGCGGTTGGGCAGCGTCAAGCGGCCTGACGCATGCCTGGCTTGAAAAGCTCTATGGCGAAAGGAACCGGCGTCGGTATCCGCGCGTTGTCGAAAACGAGGTAAGGCGCCGCGAGGGCGCTGTTAGCCGAGCGGCAGCCAGTTGCCTGGTTGTGTCACTGGTCGGGAACCGTTCAAGGAGAGGTAGGTATATTCCTGAAGGAGCCGCTCATAGTCGGAGAGCAACTTCATCCCGTCGTTTGGCTTCAGGCGGTCGGTCTTGATTGCCGTGTCGACCTGCGTCTTCAGCAACCGCATGAGCTCCACCTTGTCCCATTGCGTCATGGCGAGCACCTCACCGATGGTGCTGCCCTCGATCACTTCCTCGATGTACCAGCCAGACTCTTCGTCGGAATCGAGAAAGAGATGCACCTCGGTGACGCGGCCGAACAAGTTGTGCAGGTCACCCATGATGTCCTGGTAGGCGCCGACCATGAAGACGCCGAGGTAATAGAGTTCGCCCGGCAGGATGGGGTGGAGCGGCAGAGTGTCCTTCACGTCCTGCAGGTCGATGAACTTGGAGATCTTCCCGTCCGAGTCGCAGGTGATGTCGACGATCACGCCGTTCCGATCTGGTGGCGTGTCCAGCCGATGAATCGGCATGATCGGGAAAAGCTGGCCAAGCGCCCAATGGTCGAGGAGCGACTGGAAGATGGAGAAGTTGCAGATGTATTGATCGGCCAGCGTGGTCTCGAGCTCCTTCACCTCTTCGGGAATGAAGCGGAGGCCGCGGTGCATTTGCACGATCTGCTGGGCGAGCTGCCAGAATACGGTGTCGATCTTCGCCTTCGACTCGAGATCGAGCAGCCCGAGATCGAAGGTCTGCTGCGACTCCTCCTTGATCTGCTGAATGTCGTGCAAGCTCTCGAGGCGGTTGCCGCGCTTCATCCGCTGTTTCACGTCGACGATGTCGTGGACCAGTTTATGGTCCGTCTCCTTCGCCTCGACTTTGAGTTTCGGCGTCGTCTTTTCGATCGAGCCAAACGCCTCCATCACGAGCACGGAGTGGTGCGCCACGATCGCGCGCCCGCCTTCGTTCACGATGTACGGATGCGCGACGCCCTCGGAGTCGCAGACGTCCATGATGTTCCAGACGACGTCGTTCGCGTATTCCTGGAGCGAGTAGTTTGTCGAGCTGTCGAAGTCGCTCCGCGAGCCGTCATAATCGACCCCGAGCCCGCCGCCGACATCGAGATAACCGAGCTGGTGGCCCAGTTTCGAGAGCTTCGCGTAATAACGCGCCGCTTCGCGCACCGCGCGCTTGATCGTGCTGATGTCCGGGACCTGCGAGCCGACGTGGAAATGGACGAGCGTGAGACAGTGCGCCAGCCCGGCTTCCTTCAGCATCTCGCTCGCGGAGACGAGGCTGGTGGTATCGAGGCCGAACTTCGCGTTCTCGCCGCCACTCGTGACCCATTTGCCGGAGCCCTTGTTGTGCAGGCGCACCCGGATGCCGACCATCGGCTCGACGCCGACTTCTTTGGAGGCGCGGATGGTTTGTTCGAGCTCCTCGAGCTTCTCGACCACGATCACGACCTTCTTGCCCAGCTTCCGCCCAAGAAGGGCAAGCCGGATGAAAGCGGGATCCTTGTAGCCGTTGCAAATGATGAGGCTCTCCGGGTCCTGGTGCATCGCGAGCGCCGCGACCAGTTCCGGTTTGCTGCCAGCCTCGAGGCCGAAGTGAAAGGGCAAGCCCGCGTCGACGATCTCTTCGATCACCTCGCGCAGCTGGTTCACCTTAATCGGGAAAACGCCGCGATACTTGCCCTGATAGCCGAACTCCGACATCGCGGTTTGGAAGACGCGATTGACCGCTTCGACGCGGTGCCGGAGCAGATCCTGGAAGCGGATGACGAGCGGAAAGCTGAGCCCGCGCGCGCGCGCTTCGTTCACCACCTCGAGGATATCGATCGAGCCACCGCCGTCCTGCAGCGGCAGCATCTCGGCGTTCCCCTTGGCGTTGATCGTCACATAACCCGCGCCCCAGCCATCTACATTGTAAGTGTTGATGGCGGACTCGATGTCCCACTCGGATTTCGCAGGTTTTTCAGTCACGTCAGCTCACGCAGAGCGGCATTTTGAATCAGCCCTCCCAACATGCAAGGGGCGGTTGTCAGATTCGCTCGTCCAGGGGGTGGCGGACGCTGCTCTTCTTGTGTTTCGCGGAGCTTCCGCCTAATTTCCGGCGCGTGAACAAAACGGTCATTCAGGTGCAGGTTCGCGCGGTCTTGCCGACCAGCGGTGGGTGCGCCGTTTTTCTCGGAAACAACGACAAGGTCTTCATTATCTACGTCGACCAGACGGTCGGCAGCGCCATCACCATGTTCATGCGGGAGATCGCAAAAGAGCGACCGTTGACCCACGACCTGCTGGCGAATCTCATGACCGGCGTCGGCGCACACGTCGAGCGGGTCATCATTAACGACCTCAAAAACGCGACCTACTACGCGCGTCTCATCATCCGGGCTGAGAACGAGCTGCAGCAGCAAAAAATCATCGAGCTCGATGCGCGACCGAGCGACGGGATTGCGATGGCGGTGCAGGCCAAGGCGCCGATCTATGTTTCGCAGGAAGTCTGGGATGAGGTCGACGACATGAGCGACGTCCTGCGCAAGATGGAAGAGGAAGGCCTCAAGCCCGATCCCGACGCGGAGCTGGGCGAAGAAGAAGATTGAGAGGCGGTCCGCGCCGCATGACGAAACTCCTTTCCCCCTGCGCCGCGCTTGCCTTCGCGCTCACGGCTCATGCGCAATCGGTCACGACCGGCGACGAGCACGTCGGCATGGAGGAACTCGTTTCCCCACCGCCGCTCCTCACCTTCGTTTCGCCGGATACGAGCCTGGTGGCGCGGCCCGAGGAAAAGGCTTCCGTGACCATCGCGCGCCCGCCGATGCGCCTGAAAATCGAAGCCTCCGCGGAACGCGACCCGACGCCGGCGATCGTCTTCCATACTCAGGCGCCCAAGATTATCGTTCACTGGCAGGGCGAGAATCTCCCGGTCGGCGGGTCCGTGCGGCTCGCCTGGGTCGCGGAAGATGTCGGCGATTTGGTCGAGCCGAATTTCATTGTTGATCAAACCACCATCGATGTGACCTCGACGGGTTTCGG
>JBKJKL010000416.1:0-2883 GCA_046597485.1 Chthoniobacterales bacterium | reverse complement strand
TGGTGGTGCCGCCAGTGCGCTCGCTGCGGGAGGTTCGACGCAGGTGAAAGTGGTCGCGTTGGACGAGGCCCTGCCGACGTTCGCGCCCACCTTCATCAAGCTCGACATCGAGGGCGCTGAGCCCGCCGCGCTGCGCGGTGCGCAGGCGACAATCGAGCGCCACGGGCCGACGCTCGCGGTCTGCGTTTACCATGCGCCGGAGCATCTTTGGACGCTGCCGGCGCAGATGCGCGCCTTGCGGTCGGATTACCGGCTCGCGCTGCGTTACCACCAATTCAACGGCTTCGATCTTGTGGCCTACGCCTTCCGCGAATGAGCGGTCGCTCGATCGACTCGATCATCTTCGATCTCGATGGAACGCTGATCGATTCCCTCCCAGGAATTGAGGCTTCCGTGGCGGTTGCACTGCGTGAGTGCATGCCGGGTTGCGACCTGCCGCAGTTGCATGGGCTGATCGGGCCGCCCATCGGCATCATGTTTCAGCGGCTTTACCCCGAGCGAACGGTGGAGGAGATCGGCGCCATGGCCGCGGCTTTCCGGAGGCATTACGACACTGTCGGCTGTGTCCAATCGCGGCTCTACGAGGGCGTAGCCAGCACGCTCGAAACTTTGCACGCGCGCGGGCTCCAGCTTTTTGTCCTGACGAACAAGCCGGCGGTCCCGACGGCGGCGATCTTGCAGACGCTCGGCATCCGCGACCGCTTCCAACGCGTCGTCTCGCCGGATTCGCCCGAGGCGGCGTTCTCGGTCAAAAGCGCCGGGGCGGTCTGGCTGCAGGAACGCTACGCGCTGGCCGCGGAGCGTACGCTGCTGGTGGGCGATGGCGTGGACGACGCAGAGGCCGCGGAACGGTGCGGTTTCAAATTTCTCCTTGCCGGCTACGGCTACGGCCAAGCCGCACGCGCCGGAGGCCTGCAGGTGGCTGGAGTCCTCGATTCCTTTTTTGAGATCGACCGATTCGTGGTGTAGAAAACGTCCCTTCGTATGATCCACCGAAACTTTTTCGAAGAGCTCTTTGTCCTCGAGGTGGCCAACAATCACTGGGGGCGGCTGGAGCGCGGTCTGAAGATTATTTCCGACTTCTCCAAGATCGTCCGCTTCAACAACGTCCGCGCCACGATCAAGCTCCAGTTTCGCGACGTGGATAACTTCATCCACCAGGACTTCCGGGATCGTCAGGACATTCGTTACATTAAAAAGACCCTCGATACGCAAATGTCGCGCGAGGATCTGGCCACGCTGGTCGATGCCATTCGCCAGGCGGGCTGCATTCCCTCAGCCACGCCGTTCGACGAGGCCTCGGTCGATCTTTGCGAAGAGCTCGATTTGCCGCTGATCAAGCTGGCTAGCTCGGACATCAACGATTGGTTTCTGATCGAGCGGATCGCGAAAACGCGGAAGCCGGTCATCGCTTCGTCCGGCGGCTCCTCGCTCAAGGACACGGACGATCTCGTCACATTTTTCGCGAACCGAAACATCCCGCTCGCGCTTAACCACTGCGTTTCGCTTTACCCGACGGAAGAGCGCGACCTGGAACTGAACCAGATAGATTTCCTGCGGGAGCGTTACCCGGATAACACCATCGGGCTCTCGACCCATGAGTATCAGGATTGGGAGATGAGCATCGCGATCGCTTACGGCAAAGGCGCGCGCACCTTCGAGCGTCACATTGATATCGAGGCCGACGGCATTTCGGTGGCACCGTATTGCTCGCAGCCGCACGACGTAGACAAATGGTTCAAGGCTTTCCGCAAAGCGAAGCGGATGTGCGGTAATCCGGGCACGATGAAGCGCCGTTGCGAAGCAGAGGAGATTAAGTATCTCGACGCGCTCGTGCGCGGTGTTTACGCCAAACGTGACCTAAAAAAGGGGCAGGCATTGCGTGATGGCGATGTTTATCTCGCCGTCCCGTTGCAAAAGGGGCAGATGTCCTGCCGCGAGCTGATGAACGGGCAGACACTTTTAGCCGACGTGAGTAAGGACGAGGCGGTCACGATCGACCAGATCGACAGTCCTTACGCTTACGATCCGGAACTGAAGGAACTCATTTTCGCGCGCGGCATTTAGCCGCCCTGGCTTAGTGCTGGCCTGAACGCTGGGATGAAAACGGTCACGATCGTTTCGGCCTGTTACAATGAGGAAGGCAACATCGATGAACTCTATGCGCAGCTCAGCGCCGTCTTTGCCGAGCTGCCGCTTTATAACTTCGAGATCATCTTTATCGACAACGCTTCGACCGACGGGACCGTCCAGCGCTTGCGGGCTATTGCGCAGGCCGACCAGCGCGTAAAAGTCATCGTCAACGCGCGCAACTTCGGCGCGGTCCGCTCTGGCTACCATGTGCTCATGCAGGCGCGGGGCGACGCTGTTGTGGCGATGGCCGCCGACCTGCAGGATCCGCCGTCGTTGATCAAGCCCTTCATCGCCAAATGGGAGGAAGGGTTCAGGGTTGTCCTGGCGGTCAAGACTGAGTCGAACGAGTCGCGCGTCTTTTATTTTCTGCGCAGCGCTTACTACTCCACGGTCAAGCGCCTGGCCGAGATCAAGCTGACGCCGCACAGCACCGGCTTCGGGTTGTATGACAAACAGGTGATCGATGTCCTGCGCGAGATGGACGATCCCTATCCCTATTTCCGTGGCCTCATTTCGGAGATCGGCTTCGAGAGCGCAAAGATTTATTTCACCCAGCCGATCCGGAAAAGGGGAATCACCAAAAGTAACTTCTACAGCCTTTACGACCTCGCGATGCTCGGGCTAACGAGCCATTCGAAGGTCCCGCTGCGCCTCGCTACCATGCTGGGTTTTGCTATGTCTTTGCTCAGTCTGCTCACGGCGGTGGCCTATTTCATCTACAAGCTGATCTACTGGTATAGCTTCCCTGTG
>JBKJKL010000282.1:0-3516 GCA_046597485.1 Chthoniobacterales bacterium | reverse complement strand
GGGCTTACGGTGGCCGAAGTCCAAGAAGTCATCCAAGCAGCCATTGGTGGGAAAGAATCTGGTGTGCTCTTCGAAGGCGACCGGCGATTTCCAATAGTTGTTCGTCTCCCGGAGAATCTGCGCACTGATATGGATGCGCTGCGACGTTTGCCGATTTCGTTGCCTCGTCCTGAAAACTCAGACGAGAGCGTTCAACACGTCGCGCTTGCACGTCCCGCCTTTATCCCGCTCGGTGAAGTTGCCGATCTCGTCGAGCAGCCAGGCCCGAACCAGATTAGCCGCGAGAGCGGCAAGCGGCGCGTCGTCGTGACCTGTAACATTCGGGGCCGCGACATCAGCTCCTTCGTGGCGGAGGCGCAGCAAAAGATCCGCGACAAGGTGAAGTTGGAACCCGGCTACTGGATCACTTGGGGCGGACAGTTCGAGCAACTCCAGTCCGCAACGAAGCGACTGGAGATTGTCGTCCCGCTAGCGCTAATACTGATCTTCATCCTTCTGTTCATGGCGTTCGGAAGTGTGAAGGACTCGCTGTTGGTTTTCACCGGCGTTCCGCTCGCGCTGACCGGCGGCATCTTTGCTCTCTGGCTCCGCGACATACCTCTTTCCATCTCAGCAGGAGTTGGGTTCATCGCCTTGAGCGGCGTCGCCGTGTTGAACGGTGTCGTCATGGTTAGTTTCATCAACCAACTGCGGCAGGCAGGCAGTCCGCTTAATGAAGCGATCACCGAAGGTGCGATTACGCGCTTGCGTCCTGTGTTGATGACAGCCCTCGTTGCAGCGCTTGGTTTCGTTCCGATGGCTCTCGCACATGGGCGCGGTGCGGAGGTTCAAAGACCCTTAGCGACGGTAGTAATCGGCGGAATCATCTCTTCGACTCTACTGACGCTGCTCGTGCTGCCTGCGCTCTACCGGATGTTTCATCGAAAAGCGGACGCGGAAATGCTCTCGATCCAGTCATGAGCGCGTGCGGATGCGAGATCGAAGTGGAGACGGCGGGGCAGCGACGAATCGTTGCCTTCGCGCTGGTTTTGAACGCGATCTTGTGCGCCATCGGATTCATCGCCGGGATCGCAGCAGAAACGACCGGGCTGATCGCAGACTCGCTCGACATGCTGGCGGATGCATCGGCGTCTACGATCGCGCTGGTCGCAATCGGGCGTTGCGGCCTCTTCAAAAGTGGTGCCGCGTCCACGTCTGGGGCATGAGCACGCCGGAGACCGCGCTGACCGCGCATCTCGTCCGGGACATCGATCGCTGTGACTCATCTATCATCGGGAAGTGCTGCCAGGAGCTGCACGAGGAGTTCGAAATCCAACACGCGACAATCCAATTCGAAACCGAGGATCACGGCTGCACTCTAGCGCCAAAATGCATCGTGTGATTTCGTGATACTCCACCGTGAAAAAAATTCGCGATGAGATCGTGAGGCGCGGTGTCTTTTTTTTCCAGCCGCACGCTTGATCAACGGACTTTCGCCCCGGCCGAAGTCGCTCGTTTTCAAAATCGGAACTCCCAGAATCTGGCATCGCGACTCTTTGGGTGAAGCTGCCCGCCAAATCGATCGAGTTGAAGCTCGAGCAGGTCGAAGATTACCTTGTGAAGGTCGACCCGTCGCAAAGTGCAAAAACTCAATTGGCGACGAGAGAGCCGAAGCTCTGGCGCGAGGTGTGTTCGAAAATGCCAAGACATTCGTCCGCGTAGGCGAGCCCGCGGTCGTTTTCAAGTGAAGTAGCGTGTCGGCTATCGACGAGGACACGTCGTGAGCTTCAAAACTTCAAGTTAAGGCGAACGCCGCTGACTACCGCTGTCGCCGCTGGTTTGGTTGCTCCCGGATTGAAGATGAATTGGAGGTCGGGCTGAACTGAAACGTGATCGCCGAAAGCCGCCTGATAGGTGAGTTCCAGCACTCCTTCATGATGCGTCGAGATGCGGAGGTTCAAATTGTCGACCAGACCTGGACTTAGGTCAGCGTAGCTGAATCCAAGGCCCAGCGTGTCCTTTTCGCGCGTCGGGAAAATTCCCTTCAGGTTTAACCCCGCGTCCGCGTACATCGCGACCGTATTCCGGTCGTTAGGCGCAGCGCCAATTCTGAGGAAAAAAGAAAGCGCCCGCTCCCCGTTTCCGCTTGGATGCCAGAGCTCCTGGTCTGCGATGAAGTAGATGGAATAATTTCCCTGGTGCGACGCGCCTCCGCCACTGCTGTCGGCGAATTCGCCGGAGTCATAGAAACCACCCAGCTTGTAGGTGCCAGCGAGCGTCGGAGGCTTTGGCGGCGGCGGCGGTTCGGAAGCATCGGGCGGTTCGTCAGGGGCGGTCGGTAGCGCAGGCTCCTTTTCTTTCGGGTTCAACTTGTAGCCGATCTCGGCGAAGACGAGCGCGCCATCGCGGCCGCGAAATTTGAGCCGCGTGTTGTGTTTGTTCGTCGTACTTGGCTCGCCCACATCTCCGCTGAAAAGAGCGACTTCGGCATAGAAGGCCTTCCCTGGCGCAGCTCTCACCCGGATCCCGGGGGCGGCGACCGGAAAGATTGGAGCGTTCAGATTTTTGCTCACGAGCGGAATAGCGCCGAACGAACTGTTCATAAAAAGCGCACCGTAATCCGAGGCGAAGAATTCCGCGTCGGCCAGGATCTGTCCGAGGCGGATGGAAAATTTCCCGCCGCTCCATTCTTGTTGCAGCCAGGCTTCGTAGAGTCGGACGCTGTCGTAGCCGTCGATGTTGCTCAAGGTATTGAAATCGTGGACGGCTTCACTCGTTAGGCCGGAGCCTTGGGGATAGAGCCCGCTCACGCTCAGGCTCAGTCCCTTGATTCCGGCCGCCTTCTCGAAGTCGATCTTGATTCCTGCTTTGAGAAGGCTTTCCCAGATGGCGGTGCGCGAACTTCCACCGGAAAGATTGCCCAGCACTTCCGTCGTAAATGTGACCGGAAAGCGGATGCCTTTATCTCCCGGCGACTCGACTGGGTTGCGGTGTGGCTCTTCGCTTTTGGTCCGCCGTGCGCTCGAAATCGCCTCCTGACTGTGAATCGATGCCGTCAGAAACATCCCGAAAACAAGCGCGAGGATCGCTTGGCAAAGGCCGGTTCGGCGTGGCCGCATGCGGAGCGTTACGACGGGATGGAGATTTCGCGCAAACAAATTCGCGAAGGGCAAGGCCATCGCTCCCCGATGATGCGATAAAGGCCGATGAAGGACGAGATCGAGCCAGCGTCCGACGAGAGGCGTCTCAGTCTCGGACGCCGTTTCTTCCGGACGCTCGGGCCGGGCGTGATTACCGGCGCGGCGGATGATGATCCGTCGGGCATCGCTACTTATTCCATCGCGGGGGCGCAGCTTGGGACTTCCCTCCTTTGGACGGCCCTCCTGACGTGGCCACTTATGAGCATGGTGCAGATGATGTGCGCCCGCGTCGGCATGGTCACGGGTCGCGGTCTGGCGGGAGCGTTGCGGCACAAGTTTGGTCGCAGACTCGGTTTAGTCGCCGCGCTCTTTTTGCTCGGCGCGGACACGATCAATA
>JBKJKL010000265.1:0-4986 GCA_046597485.1 Chthoniobacterales bacterium | reverse complement strand
GGTGAACATCCCGCCCATCTCGATCGGGCCGAACTGGCCGGTGCCGGTCATCATCGGGAGGGTGTTCTTTGGGCCGGGCATCATCTCGGCCATCTCCGACATGCCGCTCATGCCAGTCTCACCCATTGCCATGTAGCCAGGGACAAGTTTGCCGATCTTTTGCGCGACTCCTTTCTGGTCGACCCCGATTAAGTTCGGCACTTCGTGACTCATGGTGTTCATGGCATGATGGTTCTTGTGGCAATGGAAGGCCCAGTCCCCGGGGTTATTGGCCACAAACTCAACGGTGCGCGTCGTACCGGGCGGAACATTGATCGTGGTCTCCGGCCACCAACCGCTCTTGGGGATTTGGCCTCCATCTGTTTCCACCACCCACCAGCGGTGCCCGTGAAAATGAATCGGATGACTGTCCATGCTCAGATTGGCGATGCTGACCCGGACGCGGTCGCCCAGTTTGACAACCAAGGGGTCGGTCCCGGGAAAAACGCGGCTGTTGAAGGTAAAGAGATCGAAGTCAGTCATGACATTGGGATTCGGGGTCGACGTGCCTCCGGGAATGGCCCATTCCTGAAGGAAGATGAGGAAATGCCGATCGACCGGCTCGGGATAGCCGTTCTTCGGATGGATGATGAAGAAACCTTCCATCCCCATCGCCATCTGCGTCATCTCGTCGGAGTGCGGGTGATACATCTGCGCGCCGTGTTGCACGAGCGGAAACTCATAGACATAGGTCTCGCCCGGCGGGATGTGTTTCTGGGTCACACCGCCAACGCCATCCATGCCGTTAGGAAGAATGAAACCGTGCCAGTGGACTGAGGTAGGTTCCGCCAGCTTGTTCGTGACCAGGATACGGACGCGATCGCCCTCGACCGCTTCTATCGTCGGCCCCGGGGTCTGTCCGTTATAACCCCAGCAGTTCACGATCATGCCGGGAGCGAACTCCCGTTTCACGGGTTCGGCGATAAGATGAAACTCTTTCACGCCATCTTTCATGACCCACGGCAGCGTGCTGCCGTTCGGCGTGACCACGGGTCGGTAGTTCACCTTGGCGCCGGGCGCAGGTGTAGGAGTTACCTCTGCGGCGAGGAGATCTGATCCGCTCGCGATACGTTGGGCGAGCGTCGAAGCGCCCACCAGCGCCGCTGCTCCCGAGAAAAATCTGCGTCGTGTGATCATAATTTGTTCGTCCTCCTACTCCTCCTCGTCCTCGTCCTCGATTCCGTAGCTTCCCTCTTCCTCATTCAGCCGATCGAACCGTTCCACCAGCTTGGTCAGCATCGAAGCAATCCGCAGGAGCAAGTCCTTTCCTTCGGTGATTTCCTTCGGTGAACTAAGTCCTTTCGCGACGAGCGCGTCTAAACAGGCAGCGCATTCCGTCGCTGATCCTCGAGCATCATCGAAGAACTTGGCACGAGTCTGTCGCTGCCTGCGACCGTTGCCCTCCGCAGTGTTCAACAGGGCCGACAAGCTCGCGCGATCGAGTTGATCGATCACTTCAGCCGTTCGCGTCGTCGTCCCCGCTTGCTTAACCTTTGATAGGAGCGGTGTGAGCCAGGTGATGAAGGCGAGTTCCGCTTGATAGACATCAAGCTTTTCGTGGTCGAAATAGGTTCGCATGGAGTTAGGGCTTCAGTTCTTTCGAGGACGAGGACGACAGAGATCCTCCCACCGCGCGCTCCAGCTCAGCGCGCGCGATCCAATAGTCGCGCCAGGCTTCGATATAACTGCGCTCGGCCGCGACTTCGTTTTGCTTCGCCAGTAACAGGTCGTAGGCGCCTTTGAGCATGAAGTTGTATTGCTGCAGCGTGAGGTTGAGCGCTTGCTGCTGCGTCGGGAGAAGGCGTTTCCCGATGTAGGAGGTGAGATCCCGCGCCGCGACTAGTTGGTCGCGTGACTCGCGCACTTCCGAGCGAATGTTGATCGCCATCGCTTCCAGTTCACGCTGCGCCTGACGATATTGCGCGGTGAGTTTCGCGATCTCGCCCTGGCCCTGGTTAAAAATCGGCAGCTCAAGATCCAACGTCGGGCCTGTGACTCGCGAACCGTCGGTTTCGCGCTCGGTGTCGACGCCGATTTTGATCCCCGCCGGCACGTAGCGCGTTTTAGTACGGAGAGCGAGCGATTGCCCGACGAGGTCGAGCTGCATGCGCGACGCCTGAAGGTCGAGCCGCTGCGCGACGGCGCGCGATTCCAGGTTGCGGAGCGAGCCCTCGCTGCCCGGGAGTTCTGGGAGATGATCCGCCATCGTCCAGGTCGTTTGCGAACCCCAGAGACCGAGCAGGCGGTTGAGCCGCTCGCGATCGCGCCGGACCTGCAACTCCGTCTGCGCGACCTCGAGGCGCGATTGCTCGTAGCTGCCTTGCTGGTTGGCCAGCTCGAGGTCGCTCGTATTCCCGGCGTCGTGCAGACGCTTGGTGAATTCCGCCGCCGTCTCGTTCGTCTCGGTGATGACGCGCAATCGATCGAGCAATTGCTGCCGCGCCTGGGCGGTGTAGAACGCGACCTTCACTTCCATCGCCAGCTTCAGTACTTCATCAGCAACGTGGACTTCGGTCTGCGCGAGCTGCGCGTTCGCGATCCGCTTGCGCAACGGCAGGACGAGCAGCTCGAGAAAATTCTGCGCCACCGCGTACTCGATGTTCGTGCCAGAGGGCGGCCGATTTGGAAATCTTAAGCTGGCTGAGAAATTCGGATTGCTGATCCGTCCCGCCTGGATGACTTCGGATTGCGCGATGCCGATTTCCTCGAACTGCGCCTGCAGTTCGCGATTGTTCAGGAGCGCGATCTGCACCGCGCTGCCGGCGGTCAATTGCCGCCGCAAAAGATCCTTCACGCCCTTCTCGATCTGGGCGGCTTCGGGGCCGCCACGATTCCATTGCACGCGTTTACCGGTGCGCGCGCCGACCGTGTCCTGAACGCGGTCGAGCGAAGCGCTCGGAGTGGCGCAGCCGGTCGCGAGGGAAGCGACGAGAGTTAGCAGCAAAGGTCCTTTCATGGTTTCGCTCCTTCCGGTGGGGCGCTTTTCTTAACCAACGTCATGCCGCATTTCGGACATTGACCCGGTCCCGCCTCGTGGATTTCGGGATGCATCGGGCAGGTAAAATACGCTTCGCCGCTGGCAGAAACAGAAGCAGTCGGGCTTGCAGCCAGCGCCGGCTGCATCTGCATGCCACTCATATCGTGGCCTTGATGCGACATGCCCGACATGTCGTGCTCCATCGCGCCGTCATTCATCTTGCTCATGTCCATCTGCTTCGCTTTCTGTTCGCGATCGTCGGCCCGCGGCGAAACAAAGGTGCGGGAAGTGGCGAGCAGCTTCGGTCGCAAAGGCGCCGTGGCCGCTTCGGCGGCGTGGGGATCGGCCGGATTGGAAGCCGGCGCGGGCGGCAGATGAACGGCGCAGCCGCCCAAGGCGACTACGCTGGCCGCGACGAGGAGCCGTGTTTTTTGCAATGGAGATTTGTCAGGCATAAAAGGGTTTAGGTTGAGTAAAAAAGTGCGCGTGCAGACCAAGGGCAGGAAGCCATTGCGGCACCGGACGAAACGACCTGTGAATGCTCGCGCAGAGCGAGCGCGTCAGGTCGTCAGCTCAAGCAGGGCGGAGCGTGCGCGAGAATGCTCCGCTGCAAAACAGATTCCGCGAAAGTGCGGGTCTCCGGGGGGCCGGTATCGAGCTCGGCGCTGGGCGCATCGGTTTGCCAGACGACCAACGCCAGGTCGGTCGAAAGGTAAGGCTGCACCGCGAACGCACTCGCGTCGTAGCTAGCGAAAATCTTGGCGGGCGCAGGCGTCGCGACGAGCGTCTTGCAGCAGGGCAGGTCGCTCGGGCTCTGCTTTTTCTCCGGCTGCGAATGCCCGGGGCAGGATTCCTGGGCCGGGGCGGACGTGGCCGCCGCGGGACGCAGGAGCACACCCGCGAGAGCGCAATGATCGGAGGCCACGAACCACGCGGTCATCGTCAGCAGCGCGATGGCGACGCGGGCAAAATGCGCGGTGTGGCGGGATCTCACGACCTACTTAGTCTCACATCCCGCCTTTGCGTTCAATCTTTGATCGCGACCAGTCGCCAAGGAGGGGCGCTTTGGAAGCGCCCTCGGCGGTTGCCCGTAACGGATGCGAAGCAACGGCCGGGCTTTCAAACCGCCGCTCCTTGCCGGCCATAAAATCTTGCGGTCCGGCATCCTTTCCCGTATGCCGGGCGTAGCAAAATGCTCGTGAGGTCTTTCTTTGTTCCCGAGGGAATTATCCCGGCCGCAAAGCCCTCTTACGCATCCGATCCGATTACTAACCGCCGCACTTCAACAACATGAGCACGATCAACGCCGAAACCGCCGTCCGGGAACGTTACGCCGCCGGAGCCAAAGCCGCCGAGGCGAAGCTCTGCTGCCCGGTCGATTACAATCCCGAATATCTCAAAGTCATCCCGCAGGAAGTAATCGAGCGCGACTACGGCTGCGGCGACCCGAGCAAGTATCTGCGCGCCTGCGAGACGGTGCTCGATCTCGGCAGCGGCACGGGCAAGATCTGTTTCATCGCCGCCCAGGTCGTCGGGCCTAACGGAAAAGTGATCGGGATCGACATGACCGACGAGATGCTCGACGTCGCCCGGACGAACGCGCCGATCGTGGCCGAGCGGATCGGTTACAACAACGTCGAGTTCCGGAAAGGCCGGATCCAGGATTTGGCTCTCGATTTGGAAAAGCTCGACGTGGAATTGCAGGCACGCCCGATCACCGACGCCGCCTCTTTCCTCCGCGCGGACGAGCTCGCTCAGGAATTGCGGGTCAAACATCCGCTCGTCGCGACCGATTCGATCGATGTCGTCGTCTCCAACTGCGTCCTCAATCTGGTCGAGCCGAAATCGAAGCGGCAATTGTTCGAGGAGATCTTTCGCGTCCTGAAAAAAGGGGGGCGCGCCGTCATTTCCGACATCGTTTCCGACGAGGAAGTGCCGGAACATTTGCAGACCGATCCTGAGCTCTGGAG
>JBKJKL010000240.1:0-3474 GCA_046597485.1 Chthoniobacterales bacterium | reverse complement strand
CGGAACGGCTTCGTCAGCGATTACTTCAGCAAGACGCGCTGCTACTATCCAGTGCTCGCGGTCTACGCGAAGTTCACTTCCTAGCCGGTCGCGCCCGAGGCGCAGATCATTAGGCCGCTACCGCGGGCGTCTTCGCACGCTTCGTAATCTTGGCGCTGCCGACGAAGGTGGCATCGTCATCGACCACCAGGCGGGGTGCTTCAATGTCGCCGCGCAGGGTGCAACCGGCGCGCAGTTCGCAGCGTTCACCGGCGGTGACGTTGCCATCGACCGTGCCGAAGACGGTCACCGATCCGGCGCGCACTTCACCCGTGACGTGGGCATTTTTCTCGATCGTCAGACGACCCTCGGATTCGATTGAACCCTGGATCTTGCAATCAATCGTCAGCTCGTTGCGAAAGCGCAGCGAACCCTCGATCGAGACGCCGGCCGAAAGAACACCGCCACGTGCAGGCTGCGCCGGCGCCGCAGCCGGAGGAGGTGTGCTCTGCGCGGGGCTGGGCGCGGGCTCGGAAGGTGCGGGCGGAGTCGGCTCATTGCGCCGCGTCTGGGAAAACATCTGCATAATGTAAAGAGGGCTCGGCTGAGGTTGGTGAGAGGATAACCTGACAGAGGAAGCGCCGGACGCACAGGAAAAATTCGCCCAGTGGCCCGGGTGGAGACCGCCTTTCGCCTAACGAGTGCACCGGTGCGCGCCGAAAGTTGAATCCATTGTGCCCCATGCGCGCATCGAATCGGGACAATGCGCTCGCTCCGCTCACGCTCGGTTATCCCTTTTGCGCCCGTCCCAAAAGCGAAAAGGCGAATCCCGCGCACGCTACAAACCGCCGCTCGAGGAACAACTTTTCCACCGGAGCAGTACGTTCAATCCAAATGCTTTACAACTCAACTGGAGTCACTGGCATGCGCTTTGCATAAGCATCCGGAACCAAACAGAAACGACACTATGACAACGACCATCCCTGACCTACAGAAGTTCGAATCGACCTACGCCATGATCATACGCTCCGAGGAAAAGGAGCGCACCGCCTCCGAGATCATCGCGTATGCCCTGCTGATCGTGAGCGCGTTCTTCGCGCTCTGGCAGATCACACAGCAGCCCTTCACCGTCCCGACCAATCTCGTCCGCACCACCTCGACGCCGGCGCCTCAGGTGCCACGACCCGTAGCTTAACCAAAACGCGCGCCAGTCGGTCCTCCGCGAGGGGCCCGATCGGCGTGCCGCCCCCTTTTCCCAGTCTCAACCCCGCCCCACCTCACCATGCTCGACTCATTCCGCCAGGACATCCGCATCGGCTTTCGCGTTTTGACGAAAGAGAAAACGTTCTGCTTCCTTGCCGTCACCGTGCTGGCCCTCGGCATCTGCGGCGTGACAACGCAGTTCGCCGTCGTGAACGCCTTCGTCTTGCGCGGCTTTTCGTTTCCGCAGCCGGACCAACTCGTCAGCATCGGGTTGATCGATCCGCAGGCCGACTCGAACCAGAACAATAACGGCAGCGGCGGCATCCCGACCGCGCAAGATTACGAAGACCTGCGCGCTGCGCAGCAGTCGTTCAGCGCGATGACCGGCTACCTCAGCGGCTCGACGGTTAACGTCACCTACAAGAACAACCCGACGCGTTACACCGGCGGTTATGTCACGGAGGATTTCTTCCGCATCGTCGGCGTCGCACCGCTCCTCGGGCGGGACTTCGCCGCCGCCGACAACCGCCCCGGCGCCGAGAAGGTGGTGATGCTCGGCTACGAAATTTGGCAGCGCGATTTCGGCGGGCAATCGGACATCGTCGGCCAGGCGATCCGGATCAACGGCAAACCCGCCACGATCGTGGGCGTGATGCCGAAGGGCTTCGCCTTCCCCGTCGCCGAACAGCTCTGGGTGCCTCTCTACAACGAGTTTCCGATCAAGCAGCGCGAAGACCCGACCGCGCAAGCCAGCGGCCCGGCGATCATCGCGCGATTGAAGCCAAACGTGAGCGTCGACCAGGCGAATCTGGAGATGATCGAAATCGCGCGCCGCCTTGCCACGGAATACCCGAAGACGAACGGCCAGCTTACCTCCGCCAGCGTGCAGCCGCTCCTGAACACCTTCACCGGACCGCAGCTCCGGCAGACGATCTACGCGATGCTCGGCGCAGTCATCGTCGTTCTCCTCATCGCCTGCGTGAATGTGATGAACATGCAATTCGGCCGCGCTGCGCTCCGCGCGAAGGAGCTCGCGATTCGCGGCGCGCTCGGCGCGACGCGCGGGCGGATCATGCGGCAAATGCTGACCGAGAGCCTGATCGTGGCCGTGCTCGGCGCGGCAGTCGGCATCATGCTTGCGTATTGGGCGGTCGAGCTGCTCGTACGCGCGACAAAAGCGCTGCCGTTCCCGCTGCCTTACTGGGTTTCGTTCACGATCGACGGCAAGGTGCTGCTCTTCACGATCGCGATCGCGCTCCTCGCCACCATCGCTTCGGGGCTGATCCCGGCGTTGCTCAGCTCGCGCACCAGCCCGGCCGAGGTGATGAAAGAAAGCGGCCGCGGCAACAGCAGCCGACTCGTGAACGGCCTCACCCGCATCCTTGTCATGGGACAAATCGCGCTCACCGCTGCGCTCCTCGTAGCCGCGACTTTGCAGATCAAATCGATCCGCAACCAGACCCGGCTCGACTACGGCTATGACGAAGAGGGCGTCTTCAGCGCGCGGATGGGTTTGTTTGAAGGCGACTACCCGACGGCCGAGGCGCGCCAGCAGTTCTTCGTGAGAGCCCTGCGGGAGTTGCGCACCAATGCCGCATTTGAAAACGCCGCCATGACGGATCGCTTCCGCATGACCTTCTCGCCCTTTGCGCAATACGAAGTGGACGGCCAAACCTACATCACCGATCGCGACCGCCCGCGCGGCAACAATGAGTCCGTCTCCGATAATTACTTCGCCGCCCTCGGCCTGAAAATCCTCGAAGGGCGCGACTTCACGATCGAGGACAACGATGACCGCCAGCCCGTCGCGATCGTGAACGCGAGCTTCGCACGCAAATATTTCGGACGCGAAAGTCCCATCGGGCGCCGCCTCCGTCCCTTCACGCCCGCATCGCCGAAGCCGTGGCGAACCATCGTCGGCGTCGCGCCAGACATGCTTATGCAGGGGCCGTTTAATCAGCAAACGGACAGCGCCGGATTCTACATGCCGCTCCTGGGAACGCCGCCGGCGCCGCAATTTGTCACCGTCCTGGTGCGGCCGCATGCGGGGCAGCGCGCGGATTCGCTCGCGACCACACTCAGCCAGGCGGTCAGCCGCATCGACGCGAACCTGCCGGTTTACTTCACCGGCACGCCGGCCCGGCTGCATGACGAAATCCTGGGCGTGAATCGCCTGACTGCGACGCTCTTCACCATCTTCGGCGCGGTCGCAGTCATCCTCGCCGCAGTCGGCCTTTATGGCGTGATGAGCTTCTCGGTCAACCAGCGCACGCAGGAGTTTGGAATCCGGAT
>JBKJKL010000212.1:0-5797 GCA_046597485.1 Chthoniobacterales bacterium | reverse complement strand
CCACCTTGCCCTCGCGCGCCAGTTTATAAAGCGGCACGCCGCCCTGCTTGATCGCGGAAACCATCGGCGGCATCTGGTAAAAATCGCCGCGGAACTTGTCGAAGGCCGCGCGCACCGACACCTCATCGAGCGGCGGGACCGGGCGTTCCTCCGTTACCTTGCCGGCGCGGTCCTGCGTGTCGGTCACCTGGCCGAGCGTGAGCGTGCCGGCGTATTCCTTGTCCTCGCTCATGAGGAGATCCTGGATCTTCGTCCCGCGCCCGAGCGTGAGCAGGAGCAGTCCGGTCGCGATCGGATCGAGCGTGCCGCAATGGCCGACCTTCTTGATCTGAAGCCGGCGCCGGACGAGCGCGACCACGTCGTGCGACGTCATCCCCTCGGCTTTATCGACAAGCAGGACGCCGTCAGGAGTTGCAGTCAACGACATGGCAAATGGCTTCTAAAACGCGTGCTTCCACTTCTGCGAGCAACCCGCGCACGCGTGCGCCGGCAGCCAGTTTATGTCCACCGCCGCCGAAGCGCTGGCAGATGGCTGCGACGTCGGCCGCTTCACTTTTGGAGCGCATGCTGACGCGCACTTTTCCATCGGGCAGTTCTTCCAAAAAGACAGCGACCACCACGCCTTCGATTGCACGGAGGTGATCGATCAGGCCTTCGTTATCGTCCGGCTTCACGCCTAGATCTCGCGCGGTCGCGAGCGACAAAGTGAAAGACGCGACCTTCCCCTGCCCCTCGAAGCGCATCGTCCCGAGCAACTCGCGCAGCAGCTCGACGCGGCGGCGCGGATAGCTCTCGTAGAGCAATTGATTCACGCGGCCAACGCTGACGCCGCCGCGGATGAGCGCCGCGCCGATCTCAAAGGTGCGCGCGGTCGTGTTCGGATATTGAAACGAGCCGGTATCGGTGGAGATGGCGATGAACAGGTTCTCCGCGATGGCCGCATTCATCGGCAGCTTCTCCGCCGTGATGAGCTCAAAAATGATCTGCCCGGTGGCCGGCGCGACCGAGTCGATGTAGTTCAAATCCGCGTAGCGCGGATTGGTCGGATGATGATCGATGTTAATCCAGAGCGGCGCCTTCACCGCGGCATACGCGGTGCCGAGGCGGTTCTGGACGGCAGTGTCGAGCGCGACGGCGAGATCGAATTCCTGCGGCTCAGCCGGCGGTTGCTTGAGCAACTCGGAGGACGGCATGAAGCTGTATTTCTCGAGCAGTCCATCCTCGTTCCAGAGCGTGACATCCTGGCCGAGTTCCCGCAGCGAAAGGCCAAGCGCGAGCTGGCTGCCGAGCGCGTCGCCATCAGGCCGCAGATGGCTTAGGATTACGATCCTTTTCGCGGCGCGCAACGCACCAGCGATCTCCGCGAAAGTCGTGTTGATCACGCCTCTTCGTCCGTCTCGGGTTCGATGACCTTGATCTCTTCGAGAATCTGGAAGACGCGCGTCCCGCGTTCCACGGAATGGTCGAGACGGAAAGTGAGGTGCGGTGTGTATTTCAGCACGACCTGCTTCGAGAGCAGCCCCTGCAGGACGGCGCGATGCTCCTCCAGTTGCGTCATCGCGGCCGCGACATCCCCTTTCCCCAGAATGCTGACGAAGACGTGCGCAGTGCGTAGATCCGGCGTGACGTCGACCGCGGTGAGCGTGACGAGGAGTTTCGGAAAGGTGAGCTCGCGCGCGATGATCGTGCTCAGCTCTCGCTTCACGATCTCGTTCACGCGTAAAAGGCGGTGCTTCATAAATGGAGACGGCCCGCGGACAGGCCAGCGCCAGGGCGAGGCCCCGGCTACAGCTTCTGCGCGACCTGCTCGAGCAGGTAGCACTCGATAATGTCGCCGACCTGATATTCGTTGAAGTCGCCCAGCTTGATACCGCACTCGAGACCGACGCGAACTTCCTTCACGTCGTCCTGGAAGCGGCGCAGCGTCGAGAGCCCACCATCGTAAACCGGCTGGCGACGACGGAGGACGCGAGCCCGCGCCGTGCGCGAGATACGGCCATCGGTGACGAGAGAGCCCGCCACGATCCCGCGGGAAAGCTTGAAGACCTGCTTGACCTCGGCGTGGCCGATAACGGTCTCGCGGTGTTCCGGGTCGAGCATCTCGGCCATCGACTCTTTGATCTGGTCGATCAACTCGTAGATGATCGAGTAAAGCTTCATCTGCACGCCTTCGCGCTTGGCCGCGTTCACGGCCATCGCCTCGACCTTGATGTTGAAACCGATGACGACCGCGTTGGAGGCGCTCGCGAGCAGGATGTCGTTTTCCGAAATTGGTCCGACGCCGGAGTGAACCATTTCCAGGTCCACCTTTTTGCTCTCGATCTGGCCGAGCGCGTTCTGGAGCGCTTCGAGCGAACCTTGCGCGTCGCACTTCAGGATGATGCGGAGATGCTTCTTGCCGTCGGCCGCTTCGAGCAGCGTCTCGAGCGTAGCGCGCTTCGGCGCGGCCAGCTTCTCGCCGCGACGCTCGAGCAAACGTTCCTCGCTCAGCATCTTCGCCGAGCGCTCGGAATCCATGACCAAAAATTCATCGCCGGCCTGCGGCAACCCGGTGAAACCGAGCACACGCACCGGGGTGGACGGACCAGCTTCCTTAAGCGGCTTGCCGTGATCGTCGATCAGCGATTTCACCTTGCCATAGAAGACGCCACAGATGAACGGATCGCCGATTTTGAGCGTGCCCATTTGCACAATCACGCTCGCGGTCGGGCCGCGGCCGGCTTCCACCTGCGCCTCGATCACCGTGCCGCGCGGCACTGCCGTTGGCGAAGCTTTCAGCTCCATCACTTCCGCGAGGACGGACATGTTCTCGAGCAGCTCATCGATGCCGATGCCTTTGGTCGCTGAGACCGGCACGGTGATCGTGTCGCCACCCCAGTCTTCCGGACTGAGATCGCGCTCTTGGAGCTGCTTCTTCACGCGTTCGATGTTGGCGCCGGGAAGATCGATCTTGTTGATCGCCACCATGATCTTGACATGCTCGACCGCCGCTTTCGCGTGGTTGATCGCTTCGATCGTCTGCGGCATCAGGCCGTCATCCGCCGCCACGACCAAGACCACGATGTCCGTGACGTGAGCGCCGCGGGCCCGCATCGCGGTAAACGCGGCGTGGCCCGGGGTATCGAGAAAAGTAACGCGGGAGTCTTTGTAATCGACCGTGTAGGCGCCGATGTGCTGCGTAATGCCGCCCGCTTCGCCCGCGGCGACGCGCGTCTTGCGGATCGCGTCCATGAGCGAGGTCTTACCGTGGTCGACGTGACCCATGAAGGTAATGATCGGGCCGCGGGTTTTGAGCTCTTCTTCCTTCGCCGGTTCCGGCGGCGGGGGAGCGACCACGACCTCGACCTGCTTGTGCACGCCCGCGCCTTTTTCGCGGCGCTCCATCTCAAAGACGAAGCCATGCGTCTCGCAAATTTTGGTCGCGACTTCGGGCTCGATCGTCTGATTAATGTTTGCGAAAATGTTGAAGTTCATCAGCTCCGCGATGAGCTGGTGCGGCTTCACCCCGAGCTCATTCGCGAGATGCTTGACGACAATCGGCGGCTTGATGTGGATGATCTTCGGGGCATCAGCCTCTGCAACTTCGGCATCAGCCGGGGCAGCTTCGTCAACCGCGGCGATCGGCGCTGGCACTTCCGCAATCACGACAGGCTCAGGCGCAGCGGGAGGGGGCGTGGGCGTACGAACTGGAGCGACCGGAGAAATGAGATCGACCACCACAGGCGGTGGCGGGAGAGATGGCGCGGCCGGCTTCACCGGTTCCGGCTTGGGCTCGGGAGGCGCAGCCGGGAGGATGCGGGAAATCGGAGGGAGCAGCGTCTTTTTTGCCGCCACATCAGCGGCGGTCCGCTTCGGGCGGGTCTTCGGCTTCTCGTCGATCAACGACACGGTTTCCACAACCGGCTTCGGTAGTGGTGGAGGCGGGACGACTGCCGCTGCGGCCGCTGCAGCCAGTGTCGCCGCGCGAGAACGAGCCGCTGGCGTGGTGGCTGTGGGAGCGGGGGCGCTCGTCTTGGCCGTGACGCGGGTCTTGGGACCCGCTGGCTTTACCGGAGCCGCCTCAGACGCCGGGGCAGACTTTACCGTCTTTCGCGCACTCGAGGTCGATTTGCGCGCTCCGGTCTTTCGGCGGGTTGTCTTGGTCGGCATGTCGAAAATTTTTCATGGCTCCGCGAAGCCACCTTATTGCGCGGTTACTTCTCGGGGGACAGCAGCGTGGATCTCCTGCGCCTTCGCTTCATCCACGCTCAGGATATCGACGAAATCAGAAACGTCGGCATCCCGGACCCCTTCGAGTGTATTAAATCCTGCTTTGACCAGGTTAAGCGCCTGTTCGTCGGTGATCGGCAGCGCGCTCTTCAGCGACTGCGCCGCCTGCGCGACCTTCTGCTCGACGGCGGTCGTGGCGGAAGTGTCGCGATCGATGTTGATTTCCCAACCGGTCAACCGGCTGGTCAGGCGCGCATTCTGGCCTTTCTTCCCGATCGCGAGCGAAAGCTGATCCTCCTCGACGGAGATCTGCACGCTCTTCTTCTCCACGTCGAAGTTGAGGTTCTTCACCTTGGCCGGCTTGAGCGCTTCAAGGACGTAATCCTTCGGGTCCGAGCTCCAGCGGATGATGTCGACCTTCTCGTTGTTCAGCTCGCGCACGATATTTTTCACCCGTGAGCCGCGCATGCCGACGCAGGCGCCGACCGGGTCCACTTTATCGTTCGCGCTCCAGACCGCGATCTTCGTGCGGTAGCCAGCTTCCCGGGCAATGCCGCGAATCTCGACCGTGCCGTCCGCAATCTCGCTCACTTCGAGTTCAAAAAGGCGGCGGACAAAATTGGGATGGCTCCGCGAGATAATGATCTCCGGGCCGCGGATGCCGTTTTCCACCGCCACGACATAAGCGCGCAGCCGGTCGCCGACATTGTAATCTTCCACCACGACGCGTTCGCGCTGCGGCATGATCGCCTCAAATTTTCCGAGATCGAGGATCACGTCCGAGCGTTCGAAACGCCGGACCGTCCCGCTGACGATCTCGCCCGCGCGATCCTTGAACTCCTCGTAGATCATCTCCTTCTCGACCTGGCGGATGCGCTGCATCATCGCCTGCTTCGCCGTCTGCGCAGCGATGCGGCCGAAGTTCCGTGGCGTGACTTCTACTTCCACCGTCTCGCCCAGCTGCGCGTCGGGATTGATCAGGCGCGCTTTGTTCACGGTAATCTCGTCCGCTGGGTTGGTGACCGTCTCGACCACGAGCGGCTGAGCGAGTGCGCGGATGACGCCCGTTTTCGGGTCGATATCGATGCGAAGGTCGCGCGAGATGCTGACGCTCTTTTTCGAAGCGGAGAGAAGCGCATTCGAGACGGCCTCGAGCAGGATGTCGCGCTTGATCCCGCGCTCCCGTTCCAGGTAGTCCAACATGGCAATAAACTCGGCGTTCATAAAGCAATCGTCTCGTCCGCCGACAAAAAAGAGTGGGACATCAGCTCCCACTCCAATCCGGCAACGGACTAGGCGCGTAAGGTAGCCGGTGCGCGCCAGCCGTCAAGCTGCCCAACGGGCGGCGCAGAGACGACTTGCGTCGGTAACGGCGGAGCGCGCGGAGCGTCAACAGACCGCGGCGTCGCGAACTCCAGACATCGTAGACAAGGGTGCCCGCGCCGTCCGACCAGAGGATGTTGCCATTGCCGAACCAGAGCGATGACAAGAACTGAAGCCTGCTTCGCATGTGACGTGGGGGCGCTTGCAATCGCGGTCGCGCTCGTGACCGTCCTGCGGTGATCTCGCGCCTTGTCCTCGTCCTCGT
>JBKJKL010000482.1:0-3075 GCA_046597485.1 Chthoniobacterales bacterium | reverse complement strand
AGGGCCGCCCTGTCTATCGAGACGGCCATTTGGTGGATAAAGTGCACCCATTCAACAGCACCTGGGGCTTGTTGCTGGCGAAACGGTATCACGCTCCTGTAGCGTCGCCCTGAGATGAAAACCGAGCCGAGCGAGCAACTGATCACCCGCGCCGCTGACCCAGTAAACCTCGAGATGCCGTTCTCGAGTTTACGGGACGTGATCACGCCTAACGAGTTGTTCTACGTCCGCTGCCACTTACCCATCCCGAAGATCGAAGTGGCCGGCTGGCGCTTGCAGGTGGAAGGACTGGTCGCGAATTCGCTCGAGCTTTCGCTCGATGAAATCCGACAACTGCCGCACCAAACTGTGACTGCCACGATGGAATGCGCGGGCAACGGCCGTTCCTACCTCGCGCCAAAAGTGAAAGGCGTGCAGTGGGACATCGGCGCGGTTGGCAACGTCGTCTGGCGTGGGGTTTGGTTGCGCGACGTGCTCGAGCGCGCCGGCCTGCAGGCGCACGCGACAACCATCGTGCTTGAGGGTGCCGACCGGGGCGAGATCAAGGAGCCGCCGCGGCCGCCCGGCAAAATTCGGTACGCGCGCAGTCTTCCGCGCGCGAAGGCGACCGACAACGTCCTGCTCGCCTTCGAGATGAACGGCGAACCGATCAGCACGGAGCACGGCTTTCCGCTCCGCGCCGTCGTCCCGGGCTGGTTCGGGATGGCTTCAGTGAAATGGCTGCAGCGCATCATCGCGACCGACCGACCGTTCGGCGGCTATTACGAGACGCTCGACTACACCTATTGGGAGACGATCGACGGCAACGAGCAGCTCATCCCGCTGGCCGAGATGCGCGTGAAAGCACAGATCGCACGCCCGCTTCCCGACGAAGTCCTCCTGTCCGGCAGCACGGTGCGCGTGCAAGGTGCAGCCTGGGCGGGAGAGAATGCGGTCGCGAAGGTCGAGCTCAGCACCGATGGCGGCGCGACCTGGAATGAGGCGACGCTTTCCGGCGAAGCCACGAAGTATGCGTGGCGCTTTTGGGAGTATGAATGGCAGACGCCCTCCGCTCCGGCGAAACACGAGCTGATCGCGCGCGCTTTCGATGTCGCGGGCAACGGCCAGCCGCCCGAGCGCGTCCCCGGTTACGGCAGCTACATGGTGAACCACTGGCTGCGCGTGCCGGTGGAAGTGCGGTAACT
This sequence comes from Chthoniobacterales bacterium, assembly GCA_046597485.1. Classification (GTDB taxonomy): domain Bacteria; phylum Verrucomicrobiota; class Verrucomicrobiia; order Chthoniobacterales; family UBA10450; genus JACCTI01. The sequence goes on along the minus strand of JBKJKL010000482.1, from coordinate 1,891 downwards.
CGTTAGGCGAGGACGGGCTCGGCCGGCGTCACGGGATCGACCCACTTGCCGTGTTCGCGGATCAGGTCCTTCAGGCGATCGACCGCCTCGGCTTCGGGAATGTTGAACTTCACCGCCGTTTTGCCGACGTAGAGATTGATTTTTCCCGGCGCGCCGCCCACGTAGCCGAAGTCGGCATCCGCCATTTCACCCGGCCCGTTCACGATGCAGCCCATGACGGCGATCGTGACGCCTTTCAGGTGGAGCGTGGCCTCTTTAATCCGCGCCGTCGTCGTCTGGAGATTGAAGAGCGTCCGGCCGCAGGACGGGCACGCGACGTAGTCGGTCTTGAAAATGCGCGACCGTGCCGCCTGCAAAATATTGTAGCTGAGGCGGAGCGCCTGGCCGGGCGCTTCTTCGCCCTGGACGAGGATGGCATCGCCCACTCCGTCGCAAAGGAGCGCACCGATGTTCGTCGCTGCGATGAGCAAGGTCTCGAGGAAGTCGCGCTCCGCATCGGCCGACGGCTGCAGTTGATCCTTGAGCAAAATGGGATGCGTCGCCGGCAGCTTCGCCGCGAGGAGACGGAAGGCAGCAATGACCGGGAGATCGAGACCGTCGGCCACCGTGACCAGCGTGGCCGGGCCGCCTTTCACCGCGGCGATGGCCGCATCATCACGAGGATCGAGCGCGACCACACCGCTCTCCTCCAGCACGATCTCCGGCTTGTAATCGCCCATCCGGTCGACCTTGTGCGCGACCTTTTCGAAAGCTTCGCGGCGCACGAAAACGCGCCCCGGTTCTTCGCCGCCTAACGAGACTTCACCGCCAATGCCCGGAAGCTGCAGCGCGGTCGTTGGTCGGCGCGAATGGGAGAAGGGATCATAGGAAAGGGGGACCGGCGTGATGCGGGTAGCGTCGCGTTCCTGGCGCACGTTGTAGGGTCGCACGAGGGCCTGCGCGACCGGGATCTCGTGCACGCTGTCCTCCGTGAGCGAGACGCGGACGGTGTCGCCGATGCCATCGGCGAGGAGCGAGCCGATGCCGATCGCGCTTTTAATCCGCGCGTCTTCGCCTTCGCCCGCTTCGGTCACGCCGAGATGCAGCGGGTAATTCCAGTCCGGCCCTTCCTGGTCGAGCCGCGCCACGAGCAAGCGGTAGGCAGCGATCATGACCTTCGGGTTGCTCGACTTCATCGAGAAGACGAAGGCGTGATAATCGAGATCGCGCGCGATGCGGGCAAACTCGAGCGCGCTCTCCACCATGCCGAGCGGCGTGTCGCCGTAGCGGTTCAGGATGCGATCGGAAAGCGAGCCGTGATTCGTGCCGATCCGCAGCGCCACGCCGCGCTCCCGGCAGAGGCGGACGAGCGGCGTGAAGCGCTCCCGGATGCGCTCAATCTCGGCCGCATACTGCTCATCGCTATACTCGATGATCTTGAACTTCTTCGAGTCAGCATAGTTGCCGGGATTGATCCGGACCTTCTCGACCCACTTGGCCGCCTCCAAAGCGGCGTCCGGTTTGAAATGGATATCGGCGACGATCGGCACCGTACAGCCGCGCTCGCGCAGACCGCGGACGATGTGCTGCAGATTCGCGGAATCCTTCACCGTCGGCGCGGTGATGCGGACAATTTCGCAGCCGACCTCGGCCAATTCCATCGTCTGCGCGATGGACGCTTCCGTGTCCATCGTGTCGCAGGTGATCATCGACTGGACGCGGATTGGGTTGGACCCGCCGACGCCGACGTGGCCGATCCTCACCTCGCGGGAGACGCGGCGATGGTAGTGAAATGGATCCGGGCAGTAACTCATCGCGGAGCCCTAGCGTAGCTCTCGCAAACTGCGGTGCAACGGCCGCGCCCGGCTACGGCGCCGGGGTCGCCTTCGTCGTCACGCGCGGCTTCGCGTCG
>JBKJKL010000467.1:0-7663 GCA_046597485.1 Chthoniobacterales bacterium | reverse complement strand
AGAACACGAACTCACTCTCCTTCGCTCCGAGAAGGCAATGACTGATTGCCGGCCGGTGTCTTTGTTTGCTCTCCAAACGGCTAACACTCTTGCCGGCGAAACCGGGATGGAGGTGGATAAGCGACGCTTCCGCGCCAACGTCTATCTCGACTTGGTAGACTCCGCTGGGTTTGCCGAAGACTATTTCGTCGGACGGTCGCTGCGCCTCGGCTCCCACGTCGTCGTCGCCGTGACGAATCGCGATGGGCGCTGCATGATGATCACGCTCGATCCCGAGAGCGCCGAGAAAGCACCAGCTCTCTTAAGAGCCGTCGCCCAAGCCCACGAAGGCAAAGCGGGCATCTACGGCGCCGTGCTCGTTGAAGGTATCGTGCGCAAAGGCGATCCCGTTGAGTTATTGGATTAGCTCGGCTCTCAGCCTTGGCCGCCGAGCATATCGAGCTTTATCCGCGTAAACGAAACGTTAGCGGCGCAGATCTTATGGAAGAGACTATCAGCCGTCAGCGCGAGTCGAAGCGGATTTGATATCAACCACCGGCGTGCCGTCGAATGCCTCGATGGGTCCGATCCTCACGCGGGTGCCGTGCATCTCACGCACGGTCACAGGATGCAGACCGAGCGGGTTAGGTCGGGCCGGCGAGCGCGTGTAAAAAACGCCGGTGAGCGGACGGCTCTCGTCGCCGCGCGGATGCCCTTTCAACACGTCACGCTTCGCCTCATGAAACCACGTGATCACGATCAGCTCGTGACCGACTTCCATTCCCAGCAATGCCTCCCCAAATTCCGGTTCGATCTCGAGCCACGCGTCCGGCGCACCTTCCGGTCCCTGCCGCGGCGCGTCGGCGCGGCTCTTCACCGTCGATCGGATGAAGCCAACCGGCTCGAGCGTGTAGGAGTTCATCCTCGTAACCTCGTTGAGCAACTGTAAGACGTCCGCATCACAAGAGGAACGTTGACGCACTTTAAAATCGAGACCGTAGAGACAAAGTCTCGTTCACGAGATTTCGACGCCAACCGCCGCCAGCGCGTGCTGGTAAAGATTATCGGCGAGTGAAGAAGCTGAAGCCGTTTACAGCTTGCCCATCACCAGCAGGATAATCAGGACGACGAGCAGTAATCCGCCTGGCCCGTAGGCGTAGCCGCCTCCCGCATAACCGCCACCCCCCAGCGCGATGATCAGGAGAATGATCAGGATAATGCCAAGGGTGCTGATTGCGAGGGTGCGACGTGCGAGCTTCATGGCTCGTCACTTCTCAAAATCGCGTGACCCTGTCAATGGAATCTCGAGACGGCTAAGTCCGACGATCCGCAGCAGCAATAGCCGAGAGCGCTCCCTTCGAAGTTGACGCCGAACCTGGCGCAGCCGATGAAAAACGTCCAACGCCCGGCACTCGAGCGTGGCTGCTTCGTCCCATCTTTCCATCCTATGCCCACAAAACCTCGTCGCCCCATCGCGGTGAAACGCCGTCTCCAATCCAACCGCGCGCTCCGCGCCGAGACGCATCAAACCACCAGCGAGCTGGGAAATTCGCTGACCACGAATCACGGCCTCCCGATTTCCGACAACCAGAACTCGCTCAAGGCTGGCGAGCGCGGGCCGACGCTGATCGAAGATTTCATCCTGCGAGAGAAGATCACGCACTTCGATCATGAGCGAATTCCGGAGCGCATCGTCCACGCGCGCGGCACCGGCGCGCATGGTTACTTCCAGGTTTACGAGTCGTTAGGCGATATCACCAAAGCGGCGTTCCTGAACGATCCGAAAGTGAAGACCGAAGTCTTCGTGCGTTTCTCCACTGTCGCCGGCGGCGCGGGGTCGGGCGATATGCCGCGCGATGTGCGCGGGTTCGCGGTCAAGTTTTACACGACCGAGGGCAACTACGATCTCGTCGGCAACAACATCCCGGTCTTCTTCATCCAGGACGCGATCAAGTTTCCGGATTTCGTCCACTCGGTGAAGATGGAGCCGGACAGCGGCTTCCCGCAGGCCGCATCGGCGCACGATAATTTTTGGGACTTCGTCTCCCTCTCGCCGGAGACGATGCACATGCTCACCTGGGTGATGTCGGATCGCGCGCTGCCGCGCTCGCTCCGCATGATCGAAGGCTTCGGCGTGCACACCTTCCGCTTGATCGATGCGAAGGGCGTCTCGCGTTTCGTGAAATTTCATTGGCGTCCAAAACTCGGCGCTGCCTCCGTTCTCTGGGATGAAGCGGTCAAGATCAACGGCGCCGATCCCGACTTTCATCGGCGCGATATGTGGGAAGCGATCAAGCGCGGCGACTTCCCGGAATGGGAACTCGGCCTCCAGGTCTTCGATCAGGCGACGGCCGACAAACTCGACTTCGACGTACTCGATCCGACCAAGCTGATCCCGGAGGAAATCATTCCGCTGCGCATGGTCGGCAAAATGGTCCTCAACCGCAACGTCGATAACTTTTTCGCCGAGACCGAACAGGTCGCGTTTCTCCCGTCAAACATCGTCCCCGGGATCGATTTCTCGAACGACCCACTGCTGCAGGGCCGACTCTTTTCGTATCAAGACACGCAGCTCTCACGACTCGGCGGACCGAACTTCCACCAGATCCCGGTGAACGCGCCGCGCTGCCCGATGCACAACTTTCAGCGCGACGGCCTTCGCCAGATGGAAGTGCCGAAGGGCCGTGTGAACTACGAGCCGAACAGTTTTGACGGTGGCGCGCCGCGGGAAAATCCGGCGCGCGGATTCGCGAGCCACCCCGAACCGATCAACGCCACCAAGGAGCGCAAACGCTCCGAGACTTTCGCCGATCATTACTCGCAAGCGCGGATGTTCTTCCGCTCCATGACGAAGCCGGAGCAGATCCACATGATCAGTGCGTTCGCCTTCGAACTCGCGCATGTGGAGACGAAAGCGATCCGCCTGCGCATGATCAGTCATCTCGCGAATATCGACACTGCGTTGCACGACGGAGTCGTCGCCGCGCTCGGGATGACGGAGAAAGCGCCCGCGATTGCGCCTGCCCTCGCGCCGCGCGATCTCGCTCCCTCGCCCGCGCTCAGCATCGTCGGCAAAGCGCCCGTCACACTGGCCGGCCGCAAGATCGGCGTGCTTATCACCGACGGTTTCGATTCGTCGCTCCTCACCGCACTCCGCAGCGCCGCGAAGACGGCGAAAGCCGCGCTCGCGGTGATCGCGCCGAAAGTCGGCGGAGCAAAAGACAGCTCCGGTGTTTTGGTGGAAGCGGACTTCCCGCTTTCCGCCGCGCCTTCCATCTTCTTCGACACCGCGGTTATCCTTGCCTCCGAAGCCGGCGGCAAGGATCTCGCCACCCAAGCTGGCGCGGTCGATTGGGCAAGTGATGCCTTCGCGCATCTGAAAGTCCTCGGCCACACCGCCGGTGCTCAACCATTACTTGATCGCGCCGGAGTGAAACCCGACGCAGGCGTTGTCGCCTTCGGAAACGCGAAGGCCGTCGGCACGTTCATCGCGACAGCCAAGAAGGGCCGTATCTGGGCTCGCGAGCCGAACCTGCGGCGTCCTGGGTAGACCGTGCGCACGGGCACTCCCCGCGCTCCGATGAAGAATGCCACATGTGGAAACGCTTCTTCGCCAAGCTCGGCTGGCGCGACCAACGAAGCCATGTCCTCCCACCGGTAGACCGATCGAGACCCTCAGCGACCACATCGAAATTCGACAAAGGCCGCAATCCGATCACCGACCGCGCCTGGAAAAAAATCTAAGCGCTAGTTAATGCTGCGGCGAAGGCTCCCTCCACACCGCTTCCCCTAAGTCAGATCGCTGACACGAAAGTGCAAGGAGTGAGCGCTCACCCCCAGACCCCTGCACTCATCGCTTGTCGAACGACCCGTTTACTTCTTTGCGTTCCGCGGATCGTCGGCTGGATTCACATATAGAATCTGAAACGGACCTTCGCCGTGCACCTGGACGACTGTCTCTTCGGTCGCCCACGCGAAGTGCTTCGTACCCGCGGGCATCGCCATGAAGCTCCCGAGAGGCATGGCCTGGCCGGCGCTTTCATCGAATGTGGCTCCCGTTCCGAGATGGAGACTACCCGAGATCGCTGTGATCAACTCTGCCGCGGGGTGCGTGTGTGGCGGAATTTTGTAGCCGGCCGGCATGCGCAGCCGGATCGTGAAAACGCCTTTCTGCGTCGGATCGCCGGAGAGAAGCGCGAATTTCACACCCGGTGGCAAGAATGGAGGGCCGTCGCCCCAGGTCATGCTGGCCGGGTCGAACATTTGATGTTCAGCGGAGCCGCTTTGGTTCTCCTTCTTTTCCGCACCTATGACAGCGGATGCGATCACAACGGTGGCGATGACTAACGAGCTGAATCCGAACGGCTTCATGTGTGATGTTCCTTTCGACGTTAAGTTGAGCTGCACGCTGCCTTCCCTCGATCTTCCCGCGGCGTCTGCGATTAGTTTGCGAAAGAACGCCGTTGTCGGTCAAACTTTAACCGCACGTCCACTTGCAAGGGCGCGAGTTTGACGAATTCCGCGCAGCGCTACCGTAGCGTCGGGCCGTTGTAAGCTGTAACACTCTCACCCCTTCGAGCACTGCCTGTGCAAGGTCCGAAGGCTTTCATGAGGGAATGAAGGACGCCGACGCGTATCTCAGCGTCAGATCATGGGTCGCGAAGTCGTGCCGCACAAAAGGCCATAGCCCTGCTCGTCGGCAGCTTCGCCGACAATGACGAATTCACCGACCATTCCGGTCATCAGTTTACCGCCAGCGGCGACGCAATTTCGCGTTCCAGAGATCCGCTGTGATCCGAATTCGCATGGCGCCACTACGGGTCGGCCCAAGCGAATGCTCGTAGAGGTCATCGGCGAGTAATCCTGCTCACGCTGCCCTGAGCGGACTGCTGATCTTGGAGCGTGACTGCTCATAGTATTGTTGACGCCGCGGGACATCTTTGTGACAACAGCGCGTGCGGGAAGCGACCGTCTCTGCGATTCCAGTGCAACCAATCGGTGCGCGTCCGCGCCTCGATAACATCGATGTGCTGCGCGGCCTCGTCATGATCATCATGGCGATCGATCACACGCGTGACTTCCTCAGCCATGATCTGATGTATTTTTTCCCCCTCGATCTGAGTCAAACTCACGGCGCGCTCTTCCTCACCCGGTGGATCACCCATTTCTGCGCTCCGGTCTTTTGCTTCCTCGCCGGTACTGGTGCCTTTCTCTCCTTTAGCCGCGGGAAGACGAAAGGTGAACTCGCGCGATTCCTTATTTCTCGAGGGCTTTGGCTGGTTCTCCTGGAAGTCACAATCGTGCAATTCGGGTGGCTCTTTCACTTCGAATTGCCGAATGGTGGCGCAACGATCTGGGCCCTCGGTTGGTCAATGGTCGCCCTTGCGGCGCTGATCTATCTGCCGCTTTGGGCGATTGCCACCTTCAGCCTTATCATGATCGCGGGCCACAACCTCCTCGACCCGATCACGCCGGAAGCATTCGGATCGTTTAGCTGGCTCTGGAAAGTCCTGCACGTCCCCGCCCCCATCCCTCTCGGTTCGCACTGGGAATTCTTTACTGCCTATCCCCTCATCCCATGGATCGGCGTGATGGCCGCAGGTTATGCTCTTGGCGCGATCGTCAAATTCGATCCGCCACAGCGTCGCAAGTGGCTTCTCTGGCTAGGCCTCGGGCTAACGGCTGCCTTCATCCTCATCCGTGGCGCGAACGTATACGGCGACCCCGATCCCTGGTCCGTGCAACGGAGTTCTCTTTTCACCGTGTTATCCTTCATCAACTGCCACAAATATCCGCCATCACTTCTTTACCTCCTGATGACGTTGGGACCGGCGCTCATTTTCCTGCGCATCACCGATCGTGACCTAGGAAAGTTCTGGCGGCCCATCATCGTTTTCGGCCGCGTGCCGATGTTCTATTACCTCCTCCACATCTACCTCATCCACGCGATCGCGGTCATCATCTCCTACGCAAGGCACGGCGGGCCGGCAGGTCTTTTCTATGGCCCGGTGGATGACTTCGGGTCGAAGTATCCACCCGACTACGGGTTTGGACTTGTCGGTATCTACGCGATCTGGCTGCTCGTTCTTCTCCTCCTTTATCCGCTTTGCCTTTGGTGGGCAGAGTTGAAACAACGCAGGCGCGACGTGTGGTTGAGCTATCTGTGAGTTGCAACCTCGAAACGTTTTGCTCCTACGAGCCCACTAGCGCAGCCCGATCAACTCACCGCTGCGGTGCGTAGATGCCGACCGATCGACGCCGATCGCCGCAGCAGCTTGATCGCTCCAGTCGCGAGGCTGAGCACAATCAGCACGATCGCGACAACCGTCAGGTCTGGCGCGCTTTCGAAGAGCGCAGGCCATGAGAGACCGACCCACTTCGGAATCATCACGACGAGCGCCAGCGGAACGGCAACATCAAAGAGCAGCGTTCGCATCATCGCTGTCGGCTTCCGATTGCGCAGCGCTCGGACGAGTGTGCGAACCTGCACAGCGAGCAGAATCAAACATCCAAGCGTAATGAGAAGGTAGATTTGGCGCAGCGGACGCGACGGCAGCGGGATCGGTCGGCCATTCATCCCCGCAACTATCGCCGCGGCGATCTCCCGCGTGTGGTCGGCGAACATGCTCGAGACATTCGTTAGAACAACGACCGCACTATTCTGCTCAGGCAGAAGCACGATCGCGCCGCGATAGCTCGGCAAGGCGCCTCCGTGCCACAGAGATGGGACACCGGCGGTCGTCCCTTCCCGCAAGCCCATCGCGTACTTGAAGGATCCTGCGTCGGCCACGCCTTGATGCATCATGTCCGCTGAAGCTTCCGATAAGATGCGAGCAACTCCGAGGCGCCCGCGGCCGAGGTGCGCCGCCAGTAGCCGGCCGAGGTCCCGTGCGTTGGTGATGACGGAAGCGGTGGGAAGACGATCGGCTTCGAACCCATAAGCAGCCGGTCCAGCTAACCCAAACCAGATGTTCCGGCCGACCGCCAAACCCGCCGCCTTCGCTCCGGTCGCCTGCGTAAACGAATGTTCCATCCCCAGCGGCGAGAAGATCGCCGTCTGCAAATAAGCTCCGAATTCCTGTCCGGTGATCTGCTCCACCAGCGCACCAAGCAACTGATAGTTCGGGCTCGAGTAGTCGTGGTTGCCGCCCGGCGCGGCGATGAGTTTCGTGTCGGCCAGCGCCGCGACATGGTCGCGCAGGCGGAGGTTCGCGCCAGTGGCGCGCGCCGCCCGGGTCGGTAGGCCGCTGTTTTGATTCAAAAGATGGCGCACCGTGATCTGCCTCGAAGCCGCTTCATTCGCGACACGAAACTGCGGCAGATATTGCTGGACTGGCGCATCGAGCTGCACGCGTCCGCTATCGACTAACTGCATCACGGCAGTGGCGGTGAAGAGCTTACTCAACGAGCCGATCATGAACGGCGTGTCGATCGTCGTGGGTCCCGCTGCGCCAGCCCCGCTGGTGAACGTATGGACGACATCCTCACCGCGCATCACCACCACCGCGATCTGCGGCACGAGATGAGCGCGCACTTTTTGCTCGATGATGCCGTCGATCTCCTTCCATGGCAGTTGATCAGCACTCGCAGGGCCAAGACCGACAACCAGTACAGCCGCAAGGGTGATCGCGCGGTATTTGTATCGTGCTCTCGTCCACACCCGCTCACGTATAGTCATCCGCGG
>JBKJKL010000353.1:0-5775 GCA_046597485.1 Chthoniobacterales bacterium | reverse complement strand
TCCGGCTACGCCAACGCCGACCGCCAGCGTCGCGGCAGCGGCTTCCGCCTCTCCGAGCGCAAAGGCGAAGAAGTAGTAGCAGGTTCTAGGGTCGAACGCAGTCCGCGCTCGAGAAGGCGACTAGCGCTTCGAGAACTGGAAGCGCTTGCGCGCGCCGGGCTGGCCGGGCTTCTTCCGTTCCTTCATCCGCGGGTCGCGGCGCAGGAGGCCCTCCGCTTTCAAGGTGCCGCGAAGATTTGCGTCGACTTGGAGGAGAGCCCGCGCGATCGCGAGACGCGCCGCGCCAGCCTGGCCAGTGGGGCCGCCGCCGCTGGCGTTGATGGAAAGATTGTAGGAATTGGTCAACTTCACCGCCTGCAGGGGCTGCAGCACTGTGTTCTGCAGCGGGATGGTTGGGAAGTATTCCTCAAAGGACTTCCCGTTCACGTCGATCTTGCCGTTGCCGGCAGCCATGCGAATGCGCGCGACCGAAGTCTTGCGGCGCCCAGTTGCGATAAATTCCTCGGTCGTTGCCATGCTGAAAAGTCGTTAGCTGAGTGTGACGGGATTCGGCTGCTGTGCGCTATGTGGGTGAAGGTCGCCCTTGTAAACTTTGAGCTTCCGGTAAACGGAGCGGCCGAGCTTGTTGTGCGGGATCATGCCGCGAATGGCACGCTCCACCATCAACTCCGGGTGACGCGCGCGGCGGGCCCGAGCGTTCTCGGTTTTGTGACCGCCCACAAAGCCGGAATAGCTCATGTAAGTCTTCTGCTCTTCCTTCTTGCCGGTCAGGCGCACCTTCTCCGCATTGATCACGACGACGAAGTCGCCGGTGTCGACGTGCGGAGTGAAAATCGCCTTTTCTTTCCCGCGCAGGAGGTTTGCGGCTTTGACCGCGACACGGCCTAGAATCTGATTGTTTGCGTCAATGATCCACCACTTGCGCGGGACCTCGTTGGCTTTGGCGGAAAACGTCTTCATGAGTCTGCTAAAAGGGCACGGAAACTACCGGGGAGAGAAAAGATGTCAACCGGCTGCTTGGCTCTGCGCCGCTAAATCTTGAGCCGATGGCAACGGCCGTCTCGCGGGGGATCGGCATGCTGGCACTGTGTCTGCTCGTTAAGGAGGCATGCGCCGCCTGCTCCTCCCGCTCGTTCTCCTGACCGGTCTCGTTTCCGGCGCTCTCGCCGGTCCGGGCGATAACTCCGCCAACGCCGTCGTGCAGGAGATGAACCTCGCCCGCACCAATCCTGCGCTTTACGCCACTTTTCTGGAGGAGCTGCGCACCAATTTCCAAGGTAACCTGATCGTCCTGCCGGGCCGCATTCCCTTTCGGACGAATGAAGGCACCCGCGCGGTGGACGAAGCCATCCGCTACCTGCGCGCCGTTGCACCTCAGGGGCCGCTCGCTTTTTCACCCGGCATGTCGCGCGCAGCGGCCGATCACTGCGCCGAACAAGCCGGCGGCGGCATGAGCCATCGCGGTCGCGGCGGCAGCGACACCGGCGCGCGCATTAATCGCTACGGAAACTGGAGCGGCACGTGGGGCGAAAACCTCTCCTGCGGCCGTTCCGGCGCGCGCGAGATCGTGATGGCCTTGATCATCGACGACGGCCAGCGCGGGCGGAAACATCGCAAGAATATCTTCAGCTCCGAGTTCACCGTGGCCGGCGCGGCCGTCGGCAATCACGCGTCCTACCACACGATCTGCAGCATCGAGTTCGCCGGCGGTTATACGGAACGCGAACCGTCCTCGCTCGTGGCGCGCAACTAGGCGCGGCCAACGGGAGGCGGCGGTTGCGCGCCGAAGGCGGGAGGGTAACTTCGCGCCCCTTATGGCGAACCAACCAGCCGCCGCGGTGAAAACCGCGATCACTCCCCGGCGCGACGAAGATTTTCCCGAGTGGTATCAGCAGGTCATCCGCGCCGCGGAACTGGCTGATTCCTCCGACGTCCGCGGCTGCATGGTCATCCGCCCTTGGGGCTACGGCATCTGGGAAAACATGCAGCGCGACCTCGACGCCATGTTCAAGGCCACCGGCCATCGCAACGCCTATTTCCCGCTCTTCATCCCGCTCAGCTACCTGGAGAAGGAAGCGTCTCACGTGGAGGGCTTCGCCAAGGAATGCGCCGTCGTCACGCACAGCCGCCTCGAATTAAACAGCGAAGGCAAGCTCGTCCCGGCCAGCCCATTGGCCGAGCCACTGGTCGTTAGGCCGACGTCCGAGACGATCATCGGCGCCAGCTACGCGAAGTGGGTCCAGAGCTATCGCGACCTGCCGATCCTGATCAACCAATGGGCCAACGTCGTCCGCTGGGAGATGCGGCCGCGGATTTTCCTGCGCACGACTGAGTTTCTTTGGCAGGAAGGCCACACCGTGCACGAGACCGAAGCAGAGGCGCGGGCGGAGACGAAGCAGATGCTCGACGTTTACGAGAAATTCGTCCGCGAGCATCTCGCGGTTCCGGTCTTCAGCGGCGAAAAATCCGAGAGCGAGCGTTTTCCGGGCGCGGTCCAGACGCTCTGCATTGAGGCGATGGTGCAGGATCGGAAAGCGATCCAAGCCGGCACCTCGCATTTCCTCGGGCAGAATTTTTCGCGCGCGAGCGGGATTCAATTCCAGACGCGCGACGGCAAACAGGAGTTTGGCTGGACGACGAGCTGGGGCGTCAGCACGCGCATGATCGGCACCCTGATCATGGCGCACGCGGACGACGACGGACTCATCCTCCCGCCGCGGATCGCGCCGACCCAGATCGTCATTCTCCCGATCACGCCGAAGGAGGAAACGCGCGCCGCGGTCCTCGAAGCAGCGCACAAGCTGGCCGCAGAATTGCGCGCGCAATCCTACGCCGGATTCCCCCTCGCGGTGGAAGTGGACGGTCGTGATCTCGGCGGTGGCGTGAAGAATTGGGAGTGGATCAAAAAGGGCGTGCCGATCCGCCTCGAACTCGGACCGCGCGATCTCGAGTCCGGCAATGTCGCAGTCAGCCGCCGCGACCAAGGCGTGAAAGCGAAGGAGTTCGTCGCCGCGTCGGACTTCGTTGGCCGCGCCGCCGAGACGCTCGCCGCCATCCAAGACAGCCTGCTCGCCCGCGCCCTCGAGTTCCGCGAAGCGAACACGCGCGAGATCAATTCGCAGGAAGAATTTTACGCTTTCTTCACCCCGCAGAATCCAAATAAGCCCGAGATCCACGGCGGCTTTGCGTTCGCGCATTGGAACGGCAGCCGCGCGGTCGAGGAGAAAGTGAAGGCCGATCTGAAGGTCACGATCCGCTGCATCCCGTTGAGCAACAGCCCGGAAGCCGGCACCTGCATTTTCACCGGCGAACCGAGCCGGCAGCGCGTCGTTTGGGCCAAGTCCTACTAGTCGTTAGGGGAAATCTTCCGCCCCATCGGTTGACGCTACCGGGCGGGTTGTTTTAGTCTCGACTGTGGCAACCGACCTCAAACTGTATAGCCGGGAGTGGTGCTCGTGGTGCATGGATGCGAAGGAGTATCTCAGCGAACGAGGCTTCAAATTTACCGAGATCGACGTCGGGCAGGACCGCGACGCCTACAAAGAGATGGTGGAATTGTCGGAGCAAACCTACGTCCCAACGCTTCTCGCCGGCGACGAAGTCCTCGCCAATTTTGACACCGATCAGCTGGAAAAATTCCTGACCGAGCACGGAATCAAACCGTAGATGTGGTTTGGTTTATTCATCACGCTGGGCATGGCAGTGCTCAGCGTGGCGCTGCGAAGCTTTCAGCATTCACTGGCGCAAAAAGCCGGCGCTCTGGGCATCCTCGCGACCACTTTCTTCGCGCTCCACTTCGCGACCGGGAGCTGGATTGCCGGTGTGGCCGGTGCGCTTGGCTGGCTCTTTCTGCCTTGGCTTGAAATTCTGACCCGAATCCGCGCCCTGCGGCTGCCGAAAGAAAAGACCCTTCGCCCAAAAACGCCGCCCTCCGCAGAAGTCTTCCCGACGCTGCACGAGATCACGCGCGAGATCGAAAACGAGAGCTTCAAGCACGTCAGCGATGCGGGCTGGGACTGGGAGGATTACCGGCAATTCTTCCGCCTTTTTTACAAAGAGGAAGACCACGCGCAGGCGACCATCTGCCTGAACGAACAAAACGATCTCTCGTTTTATTACCTGCGCATTTCATCGCGGGCCCGCGACGGGATCATCTGGACGACGTGGAATTATCCCCTCTCTTACGGGCTGAAGCTCATCCCAACTTTCCGGATCAACCGCCAAAAGCCAGACCAGTCGTTCTGGCAGCTTTACCAGAGCCACAAAGAATTCCTGCGCGCGAACAACGTCCTCGCGGAAGCGATTGACTCGATGGATGACGAGCGCATCCAGACCGAGATCGAGAACGACCTGCGCGAGCAGATCAGGCACAACGTCGAGAAGGGCGTCCTGAAACCGGTCGACGATCAGGAAGTGAAATATTCCTGGCGCGGGATGGTCTATCTCTGGTGCCAGTTTCTGCTCGATCTCGTGCGGCTCTAGGCCGCCGCGACGTCGTCAGACCTTCATCACTTCGGCTTCCTTGCGCTCGAAGTTTTCGTCGATCGCCTTGACGAATTTGTCGGTCAGCTTCTGCACATCGGCCTCGAGATCGCGCAAGCCGTCCTCGGTCAGATCGCCGCCTTTTTGCTCTTTCTTCCCGTTGTCGAGCGCGGTGCGGCGATGACCGCGCACGCGGACGCGCGCTTCCTCCGCCATCTGCCGCAGACCCTTGACCAAATCCTTGCGCCGCTCCTCCGAAAGCTCGGGGATCGGCAGCCGGATGATCTTGCCGTCGACGATCGGAGTGATGCCGATCTTTGATTCTTTCAGCGCCTTCTCGATGTCGCGCGTCGTGCTGGCGTCGAATGGCTGCACCACGAGCAAGCGCGGCTCTGGAGTGGTGATGAGCGCGAGCTGCTTCAGCTTCATCGCGGAGCCGTAGGCTTCCACGTCCACATTTTCGACCAGGGCGGGCGAGGCTTTCCCCGTTCGCACGGCGGCAAACTCGTGGACCATGTAGTCCACGCTTTTCTCCATCAGCTCCTCGATCTCGAACAAAATTTCTTCAGCGCTCATGTGTGTCTTGTCTTTCGCAAGAAAGCGGCGGCAGCCCTACTCCGCAACAGTCGTCCCGATCGCCTTGCCCAAGACCACGTCGGTAAAATTACTCGGCACGCTCATGTCGAAGACGATGATCGGGATGCGATTGTCCATGCAGAGGCTGAAGGCAGTCGAGTCCATGACCGCGAGCCGCTGCGTGAGCGCCTCATTAAAGCTGAGCCGCTCAAAACGTTTCGCGTTCGCGTTTTTCTTCGGGTCGGAATCGTAAACGCCGTCGACCTTTGTCGCCTTCAGGATGACGTCGGCGCGAATCTCGCTCGCCCGCAGCGCGGCGGTGGTGTCGGTCGAAAAGTAAGGGTTGCCCGTCCCGGCGACGAAGATAACAACGCGGCCGAGCTCGAGATGCCGAATGGCGCGGCCGAGGATGAATGGCTCCGCCACGTTCTGCATCTCGATCGCAGTCTGGACGCGCGTCTCGACGCCGAGTTCATCGAGCGCGCTCTTCAAGGCGAGGCCGTTGATCACGGTCGCAAGCATCCCCATGTAATCGGCCGTCGTGCGATCCATCCCGCGGTGCGCCGCGGAAAGGCCGCGCCAGATATTGCCGCCGCCGATGACGACCGACGTCTGCACGTTCAGATCTTTGACCGACTTAATGCACTGCGCGATCTCGCGTACGATCTGCGGCGAAATGTTCTCGCGCGCGCCCGGCTCCCGGAGCGCTTCGCCGCT
>JBKJKL010000326.1:0-2730 GCA_046597485.1 Chthoniobacterales bacterium | reverse complement strand
AAGCGGTGGCAGCGGCTCGAGCGGATCGGTGATCGAGTGCGTGTGCGGTGGAAGATTCGACCGCAAAGCGGCAAAGGTGGCGGGCGGCGCGCCGACGCGGTAATTCACGGCGGCGTTGAAACTCTTCACGCCCTGCGCGATAGCGGCGCCGAGTTGCGCGCGACCCTGCGGAGTCGCGATGCGCAATGCATCCGTCGGATCGTTCAGGAAGCCAGCCTCGACCAGCACCGCCGGGATGCGGATGTGACGGAGGACCTTGAAACGCGCGTGCCGAATCCCGCGATCATAGGCGGTGGTGCGCGCGAGGACAGAGGCATGTACCGCAGCCGCGAGGGCAACGTTCAAACTGTCCTGCGCGTTGCCCTCGTCGGTTGTGGAGCCGTCTTCGCTAATGCGGTGTTCGCCTTCGCCGCCCGCGTTTGAGCGCACGCCTTCCGGCGCGAGCGCGTAGCTCTCTACGCCGCTTCCGCCGGAGCCGGAGTTGAAGTGAATGCTGACAAACGCGGCATCGCTGAAGCGGTTCGCGAAATCGATTCGCTCTTCAAGCGACATCATGGTGTCGCCGCTGCGCGTCATCTCCACTTTATAGCCGGCTTCGAGCAACTCGCGCCGCGCCGCGAGCGCGACCTCGAGCGCGAAATTCTTCTCGGTGCCGTATTGATTGGCCGTGCCTCCGTCCATCCCGCCGTGGCCGGGATCGAGCACGACGGTCTCGATTTTCCCCGCGTTCGCGATCCGGCTCGGCCGCAGGACTGGCTCGATGATCTTGCCGACGTCCATCGCAGAGACGAGCTGGCCATCCGACCGCTCGAGGAGCGGGAAATCGGTGAAGAAGCGGACGCCGTTGATCGAGATCTCACTCGTGCCGACGCGGGCCCGGATGGTGCGGTGCTCGCCGCGAAGCGAGATGGTGCGGTTCGCGTGGCTGTAGTCGTCGAAGCGGTAAAAGTTCGCGACATTCTCGAGCGTGACGTAGTCCCGGCCCTGCACCTTCACGATCGTCCACTCCGTCGCGGCGACGGCGTGACCGAGCACAAAAAGGAGGAGGATGGCGAGCGACAGGCGCATAGCGGGCCGGGAAGCTATCAGCTTCCCGCGCAGTTTGCATTCGAAGCGACCACTCCGATGATTCTGCCCCGTGGCCGAACTGCCCAAGACCTACGACCCGAACACGGTCGAGCCGAAGTGGTATCAACACTGGCTCGCGCGCGGTGATTTCCATGCCGACGCGAAATCGGCCAAGCCGGCGTTCTCGATGGTCATTCCGCCGCCGAACATCACCGGCGTCTTGACGATGGGTCACGTCCTGAACAACTCCATCCAGGATATCCTGGCCCGTCGCGCGCGCATGCTCGGCCATGAAGTGCTCTGGTTGCCCGGAACGGATCATGCCGGCGTCGCCACCCAGACCGCAGTCGAAAAGCATCTTTGGAAGACGGAAAAGCTTTCGCGCAAGGAGCTGGGCCGCGAGGAATTTCTGAAGCGCGTCGTCGAGTGGCAGGACAAACACGGCGGGATCATCATCGAGCAATTAAAGCGGCTCGGCTGCTCCTGCGACTGGGCGCGTCTGCGCTACACCTTCGACGCGGATTACGTCCGCGCGGTGACCGAGGTTTTCATCACTCTCTATCGCAAGGGGCTGATCTATCGCGGCCGCCGCATGATCAACTGGGACCCAGCTGCGCAGACCGCGCTCTCGGATGAGGAAGTCATTCCAACGAAGCAAAAAGGCAGCCTCTATTTCGTGCGCTACGAATTGGTCGAGGAGCCGGGGCGTTTTCTCGAAGTCGCGACCACGCGGCCAGAGACGATCATGGCGGACAGCGCGCTCGCCGTTCATCCGGGCGACAAGCGTTACCAGGACTTGTTAGGCAAACTCGTCTGGCGCCCACTCGCGCGGGAGAAACTGCCGATCGTGGCGGACGAGGGGATTGACCCGGAATTCGGTACCGGTGTGCTGAAGGTGACACCGGCGCACGACAAGCTCGACTTCGAGATCGGCCAGCGTCACGGGCTCGCGGTCGTCGACGTGCTGCACGCTGATGGGCGGATTAATTGCCCGGCCGTCCCAGAGCTCGACGGCCTCGACCGTTTCGAAGCACGCAAGAAAGCGGGCGACCTCCTGGCCGCGGCCGGATTGCTCGCGAAGGAAGAACCGCACGAGAACAACGTCGGCTTCAGCGAGCGCGCGGGCGTGCCGATCGAGCCGCGCCTCAGCGAGCAGTGGTTCCTGCGTTATCCAAAAACCGAGGAAGCGCTCGCCGTGGTGCGCGAGCATCTCATCCGGTTCTTCCCGCAGCATTGGGAGAAGGTCTATGCGCAGTGGCTGGAGAAGATCCAGGACTGGTGCATCAGCCGGCAGATCTGGTGGGGGCACCGCATCCCGGCCTGGTACAAGGCGAACGAAGAACCGCGCGTGCAGATCGAATCGCCCGGTGACGGCTGGACGCAGGATGGGGACACGCTCGACACCTGGTTCTCTTCCTGGCTCTGGGCTTACGAGACGATGGACGCGGAAACGCGCGCCAAGTTTTACCCAACCTCGGTGCTCGTGACGGCGCCGGACATCATCTTTTTCTGGGTCGCGCGCATGATCATTGCCGGGCTCGAGTTCAAGCCGGGAACGTCTGAGCGCGTGGAAGACAACATCGCTTTCCGCGATGTCTTTCTCACGGGGCTAATCCGCGACGGCAAGGGGCGCAAAATGTCGAAGTCGTTAGGCAATTCGCC
>JBKJKL010000229.1:0-3093 GCA_046597485.1 Chthoniobacterales bacterium | reverse complement strand
CGCGCTACCGCGATCTCATCCGCGAGATCGATCCGGGCTGGTTCGATTACAACAGCGACGAACGGCGCGCGCGTTGCGCCGAGCTCGGCGTTCAGATCACGCCGCAGATGGCCGATTACGAAGTGACGCAGCAGGTCTTCGAGAAGCTGGTGGAAGAGAAAACTTTCGATCCGCTCTACGTCACTCATTGCCCGAAAGAGCTCGTTCCGCTCGCGAAGCAAAACCTCGAAGACGACTCGTTAGTCGATGTCTACGAGCTGATCATTAACGGCCAGGAAATTTCGCCCGGTTACACGGAGCTGAACGATCCGGTCGTGCAACGGAAACGCCTGCTCGAGCAAGCCGGCGAAGAGACGCAGAAGCTCGACGAGGAATTCCTCCTCGCGCTCGAACATGGCATGCCGCCCGCGGGCGGCATCGGTATCGGGATTGATCGCCTCACGATGCTGCTGACCGGCGCAGAGTCGATCCGCGACGTGATCCTCTTCCCGCTCCTGAGGCCGAAGCGCGACTAGAGCGGTTTAAGAGATGTCGTAGCCGGTCCGTTGGTGGCGTCTCGGGTAGGGTGGGCGTCCCGCCCGCCGAGCGATGCATCCTGCGTCGCGGCCTTTCTGGCGGAGCGGAAAGTTCGTTTCGGCGAGACGCCGAAACCGGCGGGCGAGACGCCCACCCTACCCGAGACAACCACGGCCCCGCGGTTCCATATTTCCTGAACCGCTCTAAGACGCCGCCGCGCGCTCGGCGGCGAGGTTCATGCGTTTCTGCTTCCGCATCACGAAGAGCATGGAGAGCCCGCCGATGATGCCGAAGAGGACCATCATCGGATACCACGTGCCCCAGCCGTAGTGATCGATCAGCCAGCCGGTGATCGGGAGCACGATGGCGGCGCCGTAGTATTGGAAGGAGTCGATCACGCCGGAGGCGAAGCCCGCCATCTTGCGACCGCCGATATCCATCGGCGCGGCCGTGCCGACGAGTGAGTGCGTCGCGTTCACGCTGAAGGAGACCAGGATGAGGAAGAGGCAGGCAAGGAAGACACCGGTCGCCGTTGGTTGCATCAAGCCGCTCCACATTGTGACGGCGGCCGCGGCGCAGACGATCGCGATCATAAAGTAGAGTCCCATCGCGACCGGCGAACGGTGCCCGCCGAAGACCTTGTCCGAGACCACGCCGGAGATGAAGGAGCCCGCGACCGCAATCAGCGGCACAATGTTCAGCGTCCAGGCAATGGAAGGTGCCGTCAGCTGCAGCTTCAGGTATTGGACAATGAAGAGAACGGAGAGCTGATCCGAGCTGTGCCGGACTGCGCCGGTGCAGGCGTAGGCGATGGCGTAGTACCAGACGAGCGGATGGCGGAAGATCGTGAGGAAGCTTTCCTTCAGGTTCACCCGCACGTCGTCGCTGTGCGCGCCGCCCACTTCGCTTTCGTCCTTGATGCAATTCGGGTAGCCGGCCTGCTCCGGCGTCTCCTTCGGAATGAAGGCTACCAGCACCGCCATGACCGCGGTGAAGATGGGCGGGATGCGGAAGAGCCAATGCCAGTCGCCCTTCGCTAGTGTCCAGGCCCCGATGGTAAAGCCAGCGAGAAGGATCGGCGCGAGGTTGTTGATCGCGACCTGCCCCATTTGGATCATGAACCCGAAGATGCCGGCAAAGGTCCCGCGCTCGCTCCGGTTGAACCAGGCGGCGTTGATCTTCACCATTCCGGGCGCGCCAAACGACTGGAAGTAGCCGTTCATTAACCAAATGAGCGCGAAGGTGCTGAAGGTGCCGGTGAAGGAAGCGAAGCCGAAGACGAGATTGACCGCGATCGTGCCGACGGCGCCGATGAGCATCGAGGCGCGGCCGCCGATCCGATCGCAAAAGAGGCCGTTCACAAGCTGGCCGGTGCCGTAGGCAATCGACCACGCGCTTAGGATGCCGGTGATCTGCGCATGGTTGAAGCCGAACTCCTTCTCCATGCCCGGCGCGGCGAAGCGGAAGTTGTAGCGCAGCATGTAAAACGAGGCATACATGCCGCCGAGAATGACCCAATTCAGCCCACGCCGGGCGCGGAAGCCGGGCGGATATTTATGTCGGAGAACTTCGGCCATATCGGCGTGGAGGATGCGCGGCGAAACGCTATCGAGACAATCCCAAATCGCATCGCTGCATCCGGCGCGCGCTTCTCTACGTTCTTTCCTGACGTGAAGCCGCCGGTCCGCACCATCAATTTCGTTGCCCGGCACACCGGCCTGACCATCCACACCATCCGCGTTTGGGAGAAACGCTATGGTGCGATCAAGCCCGTCCGCGCCGAGAACAACCGCCGCCTCTACACTGAAGAGGAAGTGGAACGCCTCCGCCTCCTGCGCGAGGCCACGCTCGCCGGCCATAGCATCGGCCAGATCGCCTGCCTGCCGTTGCCGGAACTCAAGCAGCTCGTGCGCGACACTGGCGCGCCCTTGCTCGACGCGCGGAAAGTGCGCGCCAAGGAAACCAGCGCAGCGGTCGACGCGCTCATCGAGCAGGCCATCTCGCTCATCACGCAGTTCGACACGACAAACTTCGTTCGACTGCTCGAACGCGCCGCGGTGGAACTCGGCTCACCCGCCGTCCTGCAGAAGTTCATCGCTCCGCTCGCCACCCGCGTCGGCGAGCTCTGGCGCGCCGCAGAGCTGACCATCGCGCACGAGCATTTCGCCTCGAACTCGATCTCCGAATTTCTCGCCACCTTCGCCCGTCCCTTCTCGCCCGAGAGCACCGCCGGTCATCTGGTCCTGGCCACGCCTGCGGGCCAGCACCACGAGCTCGGCGCGATCATCGTCGCGGCGGCCGCGCGCAGCCACGGCTGGCGCACTACTTACCTCGGGGTCGCATTGCCGGTGGAGGAAATCGCCGGCGCCATCGCCACGCTGCAGCCGACCGCGCTCGGTCTCAGCATTGTCTTTCCACCGGACGACGCGCAGCTGCGGCGCGACCTCCGCACCTTGCGCGGCCTGCTTCCAAGCAAGATCGCGCTGCTCATCGGCGGGCGGGCCGCGGAGAACTACGCAGACCTTTTAAACGAGATCGACGCGACCATGATCGAGAAACTGGAGGACCTTTATCCAG
>JBKJKL010000193.1:0-4242 GCA_046597485.1 Chthoniobacterales bacterium | reverse complement strand
CTCGTGCGCTTTCGCAAACGCACTGCCGACCATGACCGCGTCCGCGCCGCAGGCGAAGGCTTTGCAGACGTCGCCGCCCTTGCTCATGCCTCCGTCAGTAATAATCGGCACGTAGCGCGAGCTCTTCTTGAAGTAGGCATCACGCGCCGCCGCGCAATCAACGGTGGCGGTGACTTGCGGCACGCCGAGGCCGAGGACACCGCGCGAAGTGCAGGCCGCGCCCGGTCCGACGCCGATCAAGACCGCGGCGGGCCCGCATTCCATGATCGCGAGCGTGACCTCGTAGGTAACGGTGTTTCCGACGATGACCGGGATGCGCAGGTTGCGGCAGAATTTCGTGAGGTCGAGCGACTCATATTCCGTCGAGATGTGGCGCACGGTCGAGACGGTGCTCTGCACGACGAAAACATCCGCGCCGGCTTCCTGTGCGATCGCGCCGTAGCGCTCGGCTTTCTGGGGAATCGAGCTGACGGCCGCGATCGCGCCAGCGTCTTTCAACTCACGCACGCGCGCGGCGATCAACTCTTCTTGGACCGGCTCCAAGTAGATCTTTTGCAGCAGGCCGGTCACCTCGGAATTGTCCGCGCCTACCACCTTCTGCAGCACTTCCTCGGGATTTTTGTAGCGGGTCTGGACGCCCTCCAGATTCAGAACCGCGAGACCGCCGAGGTGGCTCATCTGGGTGGCGAACTGCACATCGACTACGCCATCCATCGCGCTGGCGAGGATCGGGATTTTGAACTTGAGCGGCTCTTGGTCACGCCGTGGCAACCGCCAGGTCGTGTCCACTTCGTTTGGGTTGATCGTCACGCTTCCGGGGACGAGCGCGATCTCGTCGAAACCGTAAGAGACGCGTGCTTTGCGATTCCGGCCGATCCACATTCCCATATCTAAATTTGCTCCGGTCTAAATCGTTCGTTCAAGCTTCCGCAACGTGGACATCGGGGAAGCAAAGCGTCGCTCCGGTCTTCAAACTCAAAGGCGCAGATGACGCAGCGCAATCGATACCGCAACGCACGGCGTTCGCGCCGGCAGCGGTTCCACTCGCCCACTATCCAGAGCAGAAAAACCGCCGCAAGAAAAAGCAGCAGATAGATGGTGACGAGGGCCGCGAGGCTGACGCGAATCACGGCCGCGGCGCTTTCGCAGTGGAGGCCGGCGCGAGATCGTTGCCCCAGGCGATCGTCGTCGTCGTCCAGGTAAGCGGCGCGGCTTCGACGCCGGCAAAGCGAAACAAAAGAAGGACGGCGCGGGCCTGTTCATCGAGCGCCGAATCGCCGGACGACGCGTCGAGCAGGAGGTGGCGGACGGTCCCGCTTTCGTCAACCGCGAGGCGGAATTGCGCGGCCTGCGGTGGCTCGCTCCGCGCGGGCTGAAACTCCAGCTTCGGCGCGGAGCGGACGGTGAGATTTTCGCCAAAGGAGATTGTCGTCGGCACCCGGACTGCCAACGGCGCGGGAGCGGTGGCGCGTGGCCGTGGCACCGGCGCGGGCGGACGCGCGCTCGGCACGCGCAGGTCGGGTGGATCCGGCGGCAGCTCGCGCAAAGTCGGCCGATGACCGGCAAAGGAAGGGATGTAGGCAGGGCTCGGCAGCGTCTGCTCTGTGAGATCGGGTGGTCGCTGCGTGGTGGAGGAAAGCGCAGGATCTTCGGCTTCGATCCAGCGCAAGAGGACGCGGCCGTCCTCCGAGTCCGGCGTGATGATGTTGACCCGCGCCGGCGGCGGCAGGAGCGCGACCGTCGGTGGGTAGATGATCTGGAAAAGATAGAAGCAAATCCCGTGGAGCAGCGCGGAGGCGACCACGCAGCTCGTCAGGACGCGGCGGCGACTGCGCGCCGGTTGCCAATCGAAAACCGAAGAAAACTCCGCGGCCTGCTGGAGCGCGCTCATGGCACCGGTGCGGCCGCGAGCGAGACGGAGGTGATGCCGTGTTCGAGGGCGGCGTTTGTGACTGCCACGACCACTTCATACGGCGTGATGCGGTCCGCTTTGATAATGACCGGGCGACCCTCTTTTTTCGCCGCGTCGAGCAGTGGCCCGAGCTGATCGAGCGAGACTTTTTGATCCCGGAAGTAAACCGCCGGAGCCGGGCCTCCGGTGATGCTGATGATCTGCGGATTGATCTGCGGACCGAGGGTGAAACGCGAGAGCGGGAGCGAGATCGAGATGCCGGGCTGGAGGATGAAATTCGAGCTGAGGAGGAGAAAGAAGATCAGCAAAAACGTGATGTCGAGGAGGGAGATGAGCCCGAGCCAGCCGAAGTGAAAATCCTTCGTCCGATGAAGTTTCATGGCCGGGCGGGACGCGAAGCGCAGATTGCGCGGGCGAGGTCAGAGCAGCGCGCGGTCGCCTGCTTAACCCTGCTCACCTCGCACCCTTTCGCGCGGCTGCTGGAAGGTGATGATGTCGCTCGGCGCCGCGGTGTCGGTCAGCATGTGAACGACCTCGATCCCGGCGCGTTCCATCTCGTGCATGGTCGCGTTCACGCGCGACGAGAGATAGCTGTAGGCAACGAAAGTGGGCGTTGCGACGACGAGACCGGCCGCGGTCGTGAGCAGGCTTTTGTAAACGCCATTCGAGAGCTCCGTCACGGTGGCGTAGCCGCCATTCGAGGTGATGGTGCCGAAGGCGTCGATCATCCCGGCGACGGTCCCGAGCAGGCCGAGGAGCGGCGTTAGGAAAGCGATCGTCGCGAGCACGCCGAGAAAGCGCTCCAGCTTCGGCACCTCGAGCTGCCCGGCTTCCTGCACGATCTCGCGCAATTCCGCGCGGGGCGAATCGTGGCGGATGATGGCCGCGTGAATGACCCGCGCGACCGGACCGGGCGTGCCCGCGGATTCGTGGAGCGCTTCCGCGAAGTTTCGCCGCGTGATCAGGTTCGAAAGTCCCTGGAGAAACTCGCCCACGTGGATCGAGGCGCGATGGAAGTAGAGAAGCCGCTCCGCGAAGACAGCGATCGAGATGATGCTGCAGACCAGGATCGGCCACATAAGCAGGCCGCCCTTCTGGATGTAGTCAATCATTCCGGCCTGTTCCTCTAACCGTCTTTGCCGCCCGCCGCAAGGTTTCCGCCCGGCCGCGCCTTACTGCCTCTTCGAGGTGCGGCCGAGGAGATTGCCACCTGCGTCGTAGACGGAGTAACCGGCCTGCTTTCCGGCGCCGTCGTAGGCGAAGACAAGCCGCAGCTTGACCGCGCCAGCGCCGGTCAGTTGAGTTTCCTCCACGAGCCGGCCGTTGCCGGAGTCATACTTGTAGACACTGCGGTAACGCAGCTTCCCGTCCGGCCCGGAGACGTCGCCGCTCAGGTAGCGCCCGGCGTCGTCCAGCTTGTAGCGGATGGTCTGGACGAGCTTGCCGTTCGTCCCCGTGGTGGTGCCGGTCGCGCGATGGTTCGATGGGTCGGTCTCGTAGGAGGTCTGTGAACCGTCGTCGTTCTGTGACACGGTCACGCGAATAGGCAGATTATCCGGGCCGGAGAGTTGCGCATGGGCTGCCGGAAAGGCGGCGCTGACGATGAAGATGGCGAGGAAAAGTGGCGGCAGACGCATGCGACACAATATCGGCATAAAATTCCTTGGGAACGACACACAATTTCGTTGACCGGCAATAGGCCGGGTGGTTAGAAGTGGGGCGAAGTGGATTAAGATGGCTCGATCGTCCACCGGCGCATGGCAAACGATTCCCACACTCAAACTTTCTTCGCGGGCCAGTTCCAGCATGCGATCGACGACAAGAATCGCATCACGATTCCCTCGCGCTGGCGTCGCGACCAGGCCGAGGAATTCATCATCCTGCCGGAGCGGAATGAGTTCCTCCGCGTCATGGCGCACTCGGAGTTCGAGCGCGTGACCGCGGCCACGCAAAACGATCCGAACATCTCGGCGCACGATCGCACTGTTTTCCTGCGTCACCTCCACGCCAGCGCAGAGCACGTCACGATCGACAAGCAGGGCCGCCTCGTCCTGCCGGAACCGCATCGACGCCTGCTCGATTTGAACGGCGAAGTCATGCTCGTCGGTGGCCGCGGCCGCTTTGAAGTCTGGAACCCCGCGCGCTGGACACAGGCGCACAAAGAACAAACCGCCACCTTCCAGCGCGTGGCAGATTTGGTCGGCCTCTAGCGTTCAAGATGATGCACGCGCACGCCTCGCTTTTTGAACGGCCGGTTTGGTTCGCCACCGGTCCCCTGGTTATGGAAGAGGAGGCGCCGGAAATGGAGGACTACACCTATCACGTTCCCG
>JBKJKL010000055.1:0-3964 GCA_046597485.1 Chthoniobacterales bacterium | reverse complement strand
TTCCAGATCGATCACATCATCGAGTTCTCCCATTGGTTCATGGGCGCACTCTTCCTCGGTTGGAGCGTCTTCTTCGTCTACGTGCTGGTGCGCTTCCGCCGCGGTCGCCATCCGGTCGCCGACCATCAGGGCGTGAAGAGCGGCATCTCGACGCATCTCGAATTCG
This sequence comes from Chthoniobacterales bacterium, assembly GCA_046597485.1. GTDB lineage: Bacteria > Verrucomicrobiota > Verrucomicrobiia > Chthoniobacterales > UBA10450 > JACCTI01. Next base: position 3,798 of record JBKJKL010000055.1, on the reverse strand, counting down.
CGGTTGTCCTGATCGAGGCGGTCCTCCTTCTCGGTTTCGCTATCCCGATCTGGGCGCGTTACGTCAACGAGTTCCCCGACACGAAGGACGCAATGCTCGTCCACGCCATCGGCCAGCAGTTTAACTGGAACTTCCATCTGCCCGGACCGGACGGACAATTCGGCCGGCGCGACGTGTCTCTGGTTAGTAACTCCAACCCGCTCGGGCTCGATAGCACAGACGAAGGTTCCAAGGATGATCTCGTGGTTCTTGGCGAGCTCCACATCCCGGTCGACCGGCCGGTGATCATCGAGGTCTCGTCAAAGGACGTCATCCACAATTTTGCCCTCCCGCACATGCGCGCCGCGCAGGACGCCATCCCTGGACAGGTCATTCCGATGTGGTTCAAGCCAATCAAGGTTGGCACCTACGAAGTGGTTTGCGGGCAACTCTGCGGCCTTGGCCACTACGGCATGAAGGGCACCTTGGTTGTCGACACTCCAGAAGATTTCCAAGCTTGGCTGAAAGAACGCGCGGAGCTGGCCGGGAACGCGACCGCGCCTGCGGCTCTCGACCGCCCGGCGGGCGAGCCGGGACCAGAGCCGAATCAAGGCACGGTGCCACCGCCGGGCGCGCCGAAATTGGGTGATCCGTCGAACAAGCCGCAGGCGATTGCCGCGCCAGCCCCGGCTGCTGCACCCGCGCCTGCGGCACCAGCTTCGCCGCCTCCGGGCGGAGGGCAGTAAGCGTGATGCACTCGTCCGGCCATTGGCCTAACGAGTGGTTGCGTCGTTTCACGTGGCTGCTCGCCTCGCTCACCCTTTTCCTCATCTGCAGCGGGGGCATGGTCACGAGCAAAGGCGTCGGCCTTTCCGTCCCGGATTGGCCAAGCACCTTCGGCTACAACATGTTCCTCTTCCCCGTTTCGCAGTGGGTCGGGGGCATCTTCTTTGAGCACACCCATCGGCTGCTCGCCTCGACGATTGGTTTCCTCACGATCATCCTGGCGGTCTGGCTCTGGCGAAGTGAGCGCCGCCGCTGGCTGCGCTGGCTGGGAGTGGCTGCACTCGGCGCGGTCATTATGCAAGGCGTGCTGGGCGGCCTGCGCGTCACGATGTTGAAGGATGAAATCGGCATCTTCCACGCCTGCCTCGCCCAAGCATTTCTCGGGTTGCTCGTTTTTATCGCGGTCGCGCTTTCGCGGCGCTGGGCGGAGTGGCGCGGCGCCGCGCGACATGTCGTGGCCTGGCTGCCGATCGTGACGACGCTGCTCATCTATGCGCAACTCGGCCTCGGCGCGAGCATGCGGCACCAGCATCGGGATCTCTCCATCCGCGACTTCCCGCTTGCCTACGGACAGCTCGTTCCTGACACCAGCGCGCAGCAAATGGCCGCGATCAACGACTGGCGCGATCGTCATGCGTTCTCCAATGTCACCGCCGGCCAGATCTGGCTGCAAATGGCGCACCGCGGCGGGGCGGTCCTCGTTTTCTGTGGCGTCTTCGCCTACTTCATCGCGACGCATCGCGGCCAGGCGTCGTGCAACAAAAGGCTGCGCACCCTGGCGCATCTCTGGATGATCGGTGTGCTCCTGCAGATCACGCTGGGTGCCTGGACGATTTGGAGCAACAAAGCCGCTGATATCGCCACGGCGCACGTCGCGATCGGCGCCACCATGCTCTCGTTAGGCGTCGCGATTAGCGCGATCACGTTGCGCCTGCGGATGCCGGCGGTCGCGGCTCCCGCTCCAGTGCGCCTCGTGCGCGAGGAAGCCCACGCATTTTGAAAAACGCCGCTGCAGTTGATCCCGGGGTGATCGCGCGCCCGGGTTTCCTCTCCGACTTTGCGACGCTCGTGAAGGCGCGGCTGACACTGCTCGTTCTCTTCACAACCGCGGTTGGTTATTATCTCGGGGCGACCGGCGAAGTTCGCCCGTTGGCCTTCCTGCATGCCGTGCTCGCGACGGCACTCGCGGCGGGCGGCGCCGCAGCCTTGAACCAATGGTGGGAGCGCAAGCTCGACGCGCAGATGCATCGCACGCGTGAGCGGCCCATCCCCGGCGGCCGCATGGCGCCGCGCGACGCACTCCTCCTCGGCATCCTCCTTTCACTTGGCGGCACGGTCTATCTCGCGCTCGCCTGCAATACCTTGAGCGCAGTCCTCGGCGCGCTCACCATCATTCTCTACATCTTCGCCTACACGCCGCTGAAGCGGATCAGCACGAGCAACACCATTGTCGGCGCGATCCCGGGTGCGATCCCGCCGATGATCGGCTGGGCCGCAGCGCGCAACGAACTGGGGCCGGGCGCGTGGAGCTTGTTCATTATCCTTTTCTTTTGGCAACTGCCGCACTTCTTCGCCCTCTCCTGGATGTATCGCGGCGACTACGCTCGCGCCGGTTTCCGGATGGTCTCGAGCGACGACGATTCCGGTGCCCGTAGCTCCAGCCAGACCGTGCTTTTTTGCATGCTTCTTCTGATGATGAGCGGGTTCCCGACCTTCGTCGGCCTCGCGAGCACGACCTATCTGCTCTGCGCGGTTTCGCTCAGCAGCGGCTTCGTCTTCATGGCGCTCCGTTTCCACCGGCGCCGCACGGTGAAGGATGCGCGGAACGTCTTTCTCGCTTCCATCATTTACCTCCCGATCCTGCTCGGCGCGCTCGTGCTCACGAAAATATGAGCACGCCGGGCGTCGATCATCCGCAGCGTTCTGCCGGCCGCTCCTACGCGTGGTATGCAGTGCTGCTCCTCATGCCGCTGCTGACCGCGGGCTTCCTCTTTTGGCTCCGCCAGGCGCAGGTGCGGCAGATGGGCACGCGGACGGTGGCGGAATACGGGACGGTCCCGGCGTTTCAGTTTACGAACCAGAACGGGCTGCCGTTTGGCTCCGCGAATTTGCAGGGCAAAATCTGGATCGCCGACTTCATCTTCACGAGCTGCCCCGGGCCCTGCCCAATGATGAGCAGCCGGATGGCGGAAATGCAGCGGCCGCTCGAGAAATCGGACGTGCATCTCGTTTCGTTCTCGATCGATCCCGAAACGGATACGCCCGCGGTGCTGCGCGATTACGCTGCGCGGCTCAAGGCGCGCGAAGGACGCTGGGATTTTCTCACCGGCGATCGCGAGAAGATTTTCCAGCTCAGCATGGAGGGCTTCAAACTCGGCGTCGCGGCCAGCGGTGATCAGGAAGCTGTGCCGGTGCATAGCACTCGCGCGGTCCTAGTCGATCGTGCGGGAAAAATCCGCGGTTACTACGACCTGACCGCACCGGATGGCGTGACCAAGTTGCTCGCCGACACGAGCCATCTCCTGCGCGAGCAGCCGCAGTAGGCAGCACTAGAGTTCGGCGATCGGATCGACGGCGCGCGCGCCTTCTTCGGCGACGAGCCGGAGGTAGTCGCGATATTCGCCCTTCGGCAATTTGTCGACGATCCCCTCCAGCTTCGGCTGATCGATGAAGCCGGCGCGGAAGGCGACCTCCTCGAGACAGGCGATCTTTAACCCCTGCCGATGCTCGATCGTCGCGATGTAATTGGCAGCTTCGAGCAGGCTGTTTTGCGTCCCGGTATCGAGCCAGGCCATGCCGCGCGTGAGCAATTTCACATGGAGCGCATCCTGTTCGAGGTAGACGCGGTTGAGATCCGTGATCTCGAGTTCGCCGCGCGCCGATGGTTTCAAGGCGCGCGCGAACTCCACGATTCGCTCATCGTAAACGTAGAGGCCGGGGATGGCGAAGTGGCTCTTCGGCCGTTCCGGTTTCTCCTCGATGCTGATCACTTTTCCATCGGGTCCAAACTCGACCACGCCGTAACGTTCCGGA
>JBKJKL010000033.1:0-23982 GCA_046597485.1 Chthoniobacterales bacterium | reverse complement strand
GCGCCGTTTCCGGCCGAATTTCGCGTGCGCAGCTCGGGCAAAAACCATTCGCGATCCGCGGCCAGAGGAGCTTCAGGTAATCGTTGATCTCTGTCATCGTCCCGACGGTCGAGCGCGAGGATTTGACCGGGTTGGCCTGCTCGATCGCGATCGCGGGCGGGATGCCGCGGATCTCATCCACGCGCGGCTTGTCCATCCGGTCGAGGAACTGCCGCATGTACGGAGAAAAAGTTTCGACGTAACGCCGCTGCCCTTCCGCGTAGATGGTATCGAAGGCGAGGCTCGATTTACCCGAGCCGCTCGGCCCGGTAATGACGGTCAACTTCCCGAGCGGGAGGTCGAGATCGATGCCCTTAAGATTGTTCTGCCGCGCGCCGCGAATCTCCACGCAGCCGCGATCAGCGGGCGCAAGGGCGCGGGGTTTCTCGACAGTCTTTCGGGACACCGGAGACAGTCGTTTCTGCGGAGGCCCAGCGCAAATTTCCGCCGCTGGAAGGCGATTCAGGGATGGTCGTCGCGGGGCAGGATCGGGCAGCCGAGGAGGTGACGCGCTCCCGCCCAGACCAGCAGCGCCGCGCGGAGATGTTTCCGGCGCGGTCGGTAGCGAAGCCGGCCCGTTTCAGCTGGAGCGATGGTGATTCCGCGCTAAACGCGTTTGTTGGTCTTGGCCATCGACCGCGCGGCCTGCGCGAGCTGTGCCGGCAATTCAAGGAGCTCGGCGATGTAGCGGACCAGTTCGTCGATCCGCACCGGGTTCGCGGTGAAGCTGTAGCCGCTCAGGATTCCGCCGGAGGCAACCCCCGTTTCCCCGGTCGAATTCACACTCACGAAGACAACCGGGGTCTCGCGAAACTCCGGGTCCTGCTGCAACTCACTCGCGACGCGTTTCGCCTGCGGCTTCGACATCGCGAGATCGAACAGAATCAGATCGGGCCGGAACCAGCGCGCTGATTTCAAGGCGAGACGGCTGTCGTGCTCTTCCTTCACACGATATTTCCCAGTCCGCTCCAGCGCGGCGCAGACGGCGTCGCCCGCCCGCGTGTCGTAATCAACCAGGAGAATTTTTTTAAGAAAAGTCATCGCATTTCCGCCGCTCTCCTTTGAGCAGCGGCTATGCCAGCAGAGCGGCGCGCTTTCCTATCGAGGCGCGCGATTCTCATTTGTCAGCTTTGTTATGGGAGAGCGCGCTCCGCCTGACGGATAAACCGCGCGCAAAATATTTCTGCCGCGCGTCCCATGATTCCCGTGACTGCGGCGAATGGAGGCATGCATTTAGCTTAAAAACCCGCGTGTCCCTGACCACCCCAACCGCGGCGACGACGAACCGCGCAGGCAAAAGTTTGCCGCGCCTTCCCGCCGACGGCGAGCCTGGCCCGCCCCTCGCGGAAGCCGCGGAGATCGTGGATGAGGAACTCTCTCTCCTGCTCGCGGAGGCGACCACCGATGTCGTCCGCGATTGGAAAGTGGTCACAAACGAGCTGCACTGGCCGCAAGGTCTCGAGACACTTCTGGACTACGCGCCATCGGTGGTGACGAACGAGATCGGTTTTTGGCAGCGCCATCTGCACGCGGACGATCGCGCCCGCACCGCAGCCAGCATTTGCGAAGCGCTCGCCGCCGCCACGACGACGCATTGGTCAGGTGAGTATCGTTTTCGGAAACGCGACGGCAGCTACGCGCTGCTTCTCGAGCGCGCGGTCATCGTGCGCGACGCAGCCGGCGCCGCGGTCCGCTGGGTCGGCTCGCTCATGGACATCACCGCGCGGCAGCAACTGCAGGATCAGCTTTGCCGTTCGCAGCGGATGGAAGCGTTTGGCCAGCTCGCCACCGGGGTCGCGCATGACTTCAATAATTTCCTCACCACCATCCTCGGTTACAGCGATCTGTTGCTCGGCGATAAGGCCGTGAAGGCGCCGGTCGCGGAACACATCTCGGAAATCCGCAGCGCCGCGAAACGCGCCTCCACTCTCGCCGCGCAGCTCCTCGCCTTCGGCCGGAGACATCCGCTCGATCCCTGCGTCCTGGAGGTGAATACCTTGATCACCAACCTCGAGCGCTCGCTCCTCCGGCTCGTGGGCGAAAACATCACGATCGAATGCGACCTGCACGCCGGCGAAGAAAGCGCGCACATCCGCGCCGATCGCGGACAGGTCGCGCAGATTATTCTTAACCTCGCGGTCAACGCCCGCGATGCCATGCCGCAGGGCGGCCACCTTTACCTGACGACCGGAGTCGTCCAGCTCAATGGCAACGCGCCCGAGCCGCTCACCCCGGGGGAATACGTCACCGTGAGCGTGCGCGACAACGGCTGCGGCATGACGCCGGAAGTGAAGGCGCGCGCCTTCGAGCCGTTTTTCACCACGAAAGATGTCGGGCAGGGCAGCGGCCTCGGGCTGGCCACGAGCTACGGCATCATCCGGCAAAGTGGCGGCGACATCCGCGTGGAAAGCGAACCGGGCCAGGGCACGACCTTCACCATCTTCATCCCGCGCGCGCCCGCGCCGAAGGTGACCTATCAATTACCGCGCGATCGCAACCTGCCGCGCGGGACGGAGACCGTGCTCGTGGTCGAGGATGATATCGGAGTGCGCCATCTCGCAGTGCGCGTCCTGCGCAGCCTCGGCTATCGGGTGATCGAAGCCGCTAGTGGCGACGACGCACAGCGGCTCATCGCTGGACAGGCCGAAAACGCGATCGATTTACTCCTGACCGACATCGTGATGCCGCACATGAGCGGCCACCATTTTGCGGAGTGGCTTAGCAAAGTGAGCCCAAAGACGAAGGTCCTCTTTATCTCCGGCTACCTCGAAGAATCTGTCAACCGCGCGGCCGCTTCCGGCGCTGCGGTGCAATTTCTGCCGAAGCCCTTCGACCCGCCGCAGCTCGCCTTAAAAGTGCGGCAGACACTGGACTGCTAACGAGTCCGCGCGCCGCGCGAGTTGCCGGACGAGCGTAGCTGACTAAGAGAGGGGCATGAACGGCGCCCCGTCGGCAGCTTCCCAGGATTCCACTTCGGCGTCGCCGGTTTGCTTCGCGGATATCGAAGCGGCCCGCGGGCGGATCGAAGGCGCGGTCTATTACTCGCCTTGTCCGGAGTCGATCCCGCTCAGCGAGCTCACCGGGATGCAGATTTACTGCAAGCTCGACAACCTCCAGCGCACCGGAAGTTTCAAGGAACGCGGCGCCCGCAACGCGCTCGCGCAGCTGCCGCCCGAGCAGCAAAAACGCGGGGTGATCGCGGCCTCGGCCGGTAACCACGCGCAGGCGCTCGCTTACCAAGGGAAGCTCCTTGGAATCCCGGCCACAGTCGTGATGCCGAAATTCGCGCCGCTCATCAAGGTGAGTAACTGCCAGAAACTCGGCGCCACCGTGATCATGCACGGGAAGGATTTCGGCGAAGCCAAAGCGCACGCGCACGAGCTGGCCAAGGAACGCGGACTCGCCTACATCGACGGCTACGACGATCCGGCGATCATTGCCGGCCAGGGCACGATGGGGATCGAGATCCTCGAGCAGGTGCCGGATGCGGACGCGGTTATCATCCCGGTCGGCGGCGGCGGCTTGCTCGCCGGTGTCGCGCTCGCGGTGAAAACGCTGCGGCCCGAGGCGAAAATCATCGCCGTCGAGGCCGATAACGTCGCCAGCTTTTCCGCCGCGCTGCGCGCGGGAAAACCGACGCGCATCGAGACGCATCCGACGCTCGCGGACGGCCTCGCGATTCCCACCGTCGGCACGAACGCCTACCACGTGGCGCACTCGCTCGTCGATCGCTGCCTGACCGTTTCCGAGGAGCAGATCGCGCTCGCTATCCTGCGCATCGTTGAGCTGGAGAAGGGTGTCGTAGAAGGCGCGGCCGCCACTCCCCTCGCCGCCTGCCTTTCCGGTCAGCTCGCGGAACTCACAGGCAAGAAAGTCGTCCTCCTCCTCTGCGGCGGAAACATCGATCCGAACGTGCTCAGCCGCGTGATCGAGCGCGGCCTCGTCGCCGACGGTCGCCTCAGCCGCTTCACCGCCGTAATCAGCGACCGCCCGGGTGGCCTGGCGGATCTCTCGGCGCAAATCGCCGCCGCGGGGGCGAGCATCAAACAAGTGGTGCACGATCGCGCCTTCGCCGGTTCCGACATTTCCGCGGTGCACGTTCTCTGCACGGTCGAGACGCGCGATCATCGGCACCTCCAGGAAGTGCTCGAGCGCTTAAAAGAACGCGGGGTCGAGACCTCGCAGGCGGGGTAGCGACTACTCGTTAGGCCGCAGCGCGCCGACGAGGTTATCAAAACGCGGGTCGTCGCGCAGGCTGTCCCAACGCGGGTTCAGATGCAGATCGCCGTAGCTCGGGCCCGCCGCCGACTTGCTTAACGCGGTCAGCGTCTCGAGCGCGAGATCGCGTTCGCCCGTCCAAGCGTAAACGACGGCCAGGGCAGTCGCGAGAGTAGGGCCATCCATCGCGTCTTTCTCTGGCGGGGCCATCGCGACCGCGCGGCGCCCGTGCCGAATGGCCTCCTCCTTTTGGCCAAGACCCGCCTCGACTCGCGCGAGCAGGCTGAGACGCATCGGATCGTCCGGCTCATTGCCCCAGTTCAGCTGGATCCACTCCCGTGTCGCTTCAAACGCCGCCGCCGCCGCCTCATCGTGGTGCTGCGCCCTCTCGATCATGGCTTGGAACCAAATCGGCGGTGAGGTGGGACCGCGGATCGAATCCGGGATTGGCGGCGGACCGGCGATCGTCTTGCTCGCCGCCTCGAAGTCGCGCTGATACATCGCGACGGTAAAGCGGTAGTAGGCTTCAAAACCGCCCGTGCCCGGATGGGCCGGGACCCGCGCAGAGAGCGCCACCACCTTATCGGGCGCGCCCTGGCCCAAATAAGCCTCAGTTAGCTTTGCGAAAAAGATCGGCGCATGGTTCGGGATCGTGACCAGCGACGTCTTCAACAGCTCCTCCGCTGCTTTGTAGTCGCGCATATCGAGCAGCGTATCGGCCAGGGCACGGACCGTTTCGCCATCACGAGGGTTCAGTTCGTGCGCGCGCTCGACATTGCGACGCCCGGCCGCCCAGCGCTGCTGCCGGCGATCCACCAGGCCTTGCCAGATCAGGACGACCGGATCGTTCGGCAGACGCTCGTGGGCCCGGGCCAACTCGCGCGCGGCGGCGTCATAGTCCCGCAGTGCGGTGTACTGGTAGCGCGCCCTTGCCAGGTGCGTTTCGCCACAATCCGCGCAGACCGCGACGGCGCCGTCGAGCGCCCGCTTGGCCAGGGCGAGGCGTTCCGGCGTCCGTTCGAGATCGTTCCAGTAGAGGTTCTCGTTCGCGCGCGCCAGTTCGCAGTAAGCGCGGACGAATTTCGGATCGCGCTGGATCGCTTCGTCGAGGAGCAAGACGGATTTCTTCAAGGCCGCCGCCGGATCGCGCGTCGCTATCGAGCTGTAAATGAGGTCGCTCGCCTCGAGGAAAAGATTGTAGGCGGTGAAGTCTTGCGGCGTATCGGCTGTCATGGCTGCTCTCGCGGCGCGCGTGACATTGATCCGCAAGTGCTGGACGACTGCCTGCACGATTTCGGATTCGATCGCCGGGAGGCTGGCGATGTTGCGCTCGTACTCGCCGGACCAGACTGGCGCCGTGGTCTGCGCATCGATCAGGCGCGCGCTGACATGAACCGAATCGCCATTGCGCCGCACGCTCCCTTCGAGGAGGTGATTCACGTCGAGCACCTTCGCGATGACGCCCAGATCGCGCGGCTTGTCCGGCTTGTAATCGCGCACGCTGGCGCGGCTAATCACTTTCAGGTCGGCGACTTTTCCGAGCGTGCTCAGCACATTGTCTTGCACCGCGTCGCCGAGGAAACGGGTCGACTCGTCCGGCGCGACATTTTTGAAAGGGAGCACCGCGATGCTACGCCCGATCGCGGGCGCGGCCTCGGCCGCGGAGTGCCGCGTGAGCGACCAGGAAAAGCCGGCGGCCAAAAGCACACAAACGGCCGCAGTAATGGCGAAGGCTGGATTCCGCCACGACCAACGGCGGAAGCGCGCTGCCACCGAAACCGGCCGCGCGTTGATCGGCTGCTCATTCAACCAGCGCTCGAGATCATCCGCTAGATCGCCCGCGCTCTGGTAGCGCGCGGCCGGATCGCGCTCGATGCAGCAGGCCACGATCGTCTCGAGCTCGCGATCGACCGTCGGCAGGATGCTGCGCAGCTTCGGCGCATCCGCCACGGCGGCTTGTTTCACGACCGAGAGCGCGCTCTGCCCGATGAAAGGGGGCCGGCCCGCGAGCAGGTAGAAGAGAATCGCGCCCAGCCCATAAACGTCCGCCGTCGGCTTTAAGTCGGCCGGGCTGCCTTCCGCCTGTTCCGGCGCGATGTAACCGGGCGTGCCGAAGCTGCTCATGGTCTGGGTGAGATTGCTCTCCTCGTCCAACCAGCGCGCGAGCCCGAAGTCGCTCACGAGCGGTTCGCCATGATCGTCGAGCAGGACGTTGGCCGGCTGCAGATCGCGATGCAGCACGCCGCGCTCGTGGGCATGCTGGACGGCGCGCGCCACCTTCACCATTAACTGCACCGCCTCACGCGGCTGGCCGAGGAGCGACGGCGCGACATCACGCAAACTGCCGCGCGACGCGAGCTTCATGCTGAAATAAGGGACGCCGTGTTGATCCTCCCCGATCTCATAAATCGGCAGCACGTTCGGGTGGTCGAGGCTAGCCGCGGCCTTCACCTCACGACGAAAACGTCCCAGCCAGGCGGGGTCGCCGGCGCGAGCGCCGAGGACGCGTTTGAGCGCGACGATGCGGCTGGAATGCCGTTGCCGCGCGCGATAAATAATCCCCATCCCACCGCGGCCGAGTTCACCGAGGATCTGGTAATTCCCGAGCTGCCAATCCGTATCCGGAACGTCGGCTGCGGCCAGCTCGAGCGCCAATTCTTCCTCGGTCAGTTCGCCTTCGACCCGCGAACCTTCCTCGAGCAGGCAGCGCACGCAGACGCCGTTGCCGAGACGCGCTTCGCCGCCGCATGTTTCGCAGCGATCCGCGGGCAACGGCTCGCCTTCGCCCGCTCCGGAAAGTTCAATGGGATCTGGCATCGCGTCGTCGCTGCCTCATCCCAAAGCGCAGGCCGCCGGCGAGGGGTGAAGTTGCGTGGGGAGGTAATGACTGACGCCAGGGGATGCGCCCATGCCGGCGGACGCTAGCGGGAGAGAGCCGCCGAGGGCAAGCACCAAGAATCGCCTGCGCGGCGGCCGATCTATTGCCTCCGAACCGCGCCCGCGTAACTTCACGGGATGCCAACGCTCGAGTCGGACCTGCGCGAAAAATCGTCCCCTTCCCGAACCAAAACGAAAGCGCCTGCCCGCTTGCAAGAAGAACGCCTTGATGGCTTCGCGCGGCGGCACATCGGGCCGAACCGCGAGGCGGTGGAGGAGATGCTGCAGGTCGTGGGGGTCGAAAGCCTCGATGCGCTGATCGACACCACCGTCCCGAAGAGCATCCGCCTCGAGGGCGCGCTCAATTTGCCGGAGGCGAAGGGCGAACGTGAAGCGCTCGAAGAGCTGCGCGCGATCGCTTCGAAGAACCGCGTCATGCGCTCGTTCATCGGCGCGGGCTATTCGGATTGCATCACGCCGCCGGTCATCCAGCGAAACATCCTCGAGAACCCGGGCTGGTACACGGCCTACACGCCCTATCAGGCGGAGATCGCGCAAGGCCGGCTCGAGGCTTTGGTGAACTTCCAGACCATGATCACCGACCTGACCGGGCTCGACATGGCCAATGCCTCCATGCTCGATGAAGCGACCGCCGCCGCGGAAGCGATGACGCTCTGCCGCAACGTGGTCAGCGGACGCGACACCTTTTTTGTTTCCGAGCTCTGCCATCCGCAGACGATCGAAGTGGTGCAGACGCGCGCGAAGCCGCTCGGTCTGCAGGTCGTGGTGGGCGATCACGCCTCCTTCGATTTCAAGCAGCCGATTTTCGCCGCGCTCCTGCAGTATCCAGCGACCGACGGCGCGATCTTTGACTACGCCGACTTCGCCAAGCGCGCGCACGACGCCGGCGCGCTCGTCATCGTCGCGGCGGACATTCTCGCGCTCACTGTCCTGCGCGCGCCGGGAGAATTCGGTGCCGATGTCGCGGTCGGTAATACGCAGCGTTTCGGCGTGCCACTCGGTTTCGGCGGACCGCACGCCGCTTATCTCGCGACGAAGGACGCCTACAAGCGCCACATGCCGGGCCGGCTCGTCGGCGTCTCACATGATGCGGAAGGACGCCCCGGTTATCGGCTCGCGCTCCAGACGCGCGAGCAGCACATCCGCCGCGACAAGGCGACGAGTAATATCTGCACCGCGCAGGTGCTCCTCGCGGTCATGGCCTCGATGTATGCGGTTTATCATGGTCCGCGCGGGCTGCGCGCGATCGCGGAGTGCGTGCATGGCTACGCAGCGCGGCTGGCTGAGGGCCTCGAGCAGCTTGGATTTGAAATCGCGCACGAGGATTTCTTCGACACCATCCGGGTGGAACTCGGCGATGCGAGCAGCAACGACGTCCTGCTGCGGGCGGAGAAGCTCGGCTGCAATCTGCGCTCGTTAGGCGAACACGCGGTCGGGATCGCGCTCGATGAGACGACCACGGACGAAGACCTCGAGACGCTCATGTCGCTCTTCCGCGGCACGAACGTGCGCGAGTTTGCCGATGATGAGTTAACCGGCGAGCGCTTCCCGCTCCCGGAGACGCAGCGCCGGACTTCGAAATATCTGACGCACCCGGTCTTCAACACTTACGACACCGAGACGGAGATGCTGCGCTACCTGCGGCGGCTCGAGTCGCGCGATCTTTCGCTCTGCCACTCCATGATCCCGCTCGGTTCCTGCACGATGAAGCTGAACGCGACCGCGGAGATGTTCCCGGTCTCGTGGCCGGAAATCGGCAAGCTGCATCCCTTCGCGCCCGAAACACAGACGACAGGTTATCGCGAGATGTGCGACGGGCTGACTGCGTGGCTGGCCGAGATCACCGGCTTCGCCGGCGTTTCGCTGCAACCGAACGCCGGTTCGCAAGGCGAGTACGCGGGATTGCTCGCCATCCGCGGCTACCACGAATCGCGCGGCGAAACCCATCGCAAGGTCTGCCTCATTCCGCTTTCCGCTCACGGGACCAACCCGGCCAGCGCGGTCATGGCCGGCTTCAAGGTCGTGCCGGTCGCGACCTCCAAGGAAGGCGACATCGACCTCGCCGACCTGCGTGCGAAGGCCGACCAGCATGCGAACGACCTCGCGGCCTTGATGGTGACCTACCCTTCCACGCACGGCGTCTTCGAGCCGGGAATCCGCGAAGTTTGCGAGATCGTCCACTCCCACGGCGGGCAGGTTTACATGGACGGCGCGAACATGAACGCGCAGGTCGGCCTATGCCGTCCCGGCGATTTCGGCCCGGACGTTTGCCATCTCAATTTGCACAAGACCTTCTGCATCCCGCACGGCGGCGGCGGACCCGGCATGGGCCCGATCGGCGTGGGGGCGCATCTCGTCCCGTTCCTGCCGGCCAAGCCGACGCTCGACCTCGGCGGTGCGCCGAGCGCGAGCACCGGACCTGTGTCGCAGGCACCTTACGGCAGCGCGAGCATCCTGACCATTTCGTGGATGTACATCCGGATGATGGGCGCGGACGGCCTGACCGAGGCGACCAAGATCGCGATCCTGAACGCGAACTACATCGCGAAGCGGCTCGATAGCTACTTCCCTGTCCTCTACAAGGGCAAACACGGGACCGTGGCGCACGAATGCATCGTCGACCTGCGGCAATTCAAGAGCGCGGGCGTCGAAGTGGAAGACGTGGCGAAGCGCCTGATGGATTACGGCTTCCATGCGCCGACCGTTTCCTTCCCCGTCGCCGGCACGATGATGATCGAGCCGACGGAGAGCGAGTCGAAGGAAGAGATCGACCGCTTTTGCGAGGCGATGATTGCGATTCACGGCGAAATCCAAGAGGTCGTGAATGGCAAAGCCGACAAGGAGAACAATGTCCTGAAGAACGCGCCGCATACCGCCGCGCAGGTCACGGCCGACCAATGGGATCGCCCCTATACGCGCGAGCGCGCGGCCTATCCGGCGAAATGGACCCGCGAAGTGAAGTTCTGGCCGTCGGTCGCGCGGATCGACAACGTCTACGGCGACCGCAATCTCTTTTGCTCCTGCGTCCCGATGGACGGTTTGCCGGAGTAACGACAACCTCACCGAAACAAAAAGGCCGCGCATCACTGCGCGGCCTTTTTTTGTTTTCGGTCGGTCGGTCCGTTAAGTGTTCTCGGAAGCAAGCTCCGGCGTGGTCGTCACGCGCGTCGGCACCATCCGCAGCCCGGTGCCGGTGGTGACTTCCTGCGATTCCTCGCCCGCTTCGTGATACTCGGCGTCGCCGTTTACCTGCCAGAGATCGTAAAGTTTCGTGTCGGCCAGGATGTTCTCGACGCAGAGCATCGCGGTCATCATGGCGTGGTCCTGGTTGTTATATTTGTGCATCCCGTTGCGGCCCACGAGGTGCAGGTTCGGGAAGCGAGCCTCGAGCTCATCGCGCACGGTCGCGACATGCTTCGCGTAGTCGTCATCGTAAACCGGGTAGGCCTTCTTCTGGCGAACAATAGTGCCGTCGAGCACATCGCCCGTCTTCGCGAGACCGATCTGCATCAGCTCCTTCTCGGCGAGCTGGATAAGTTGGTCGTCGGTCGAATCCCAGAGCCCGTCGTTTTCGAAGCAGAAGTACTCGAGGCCGTAGCAGGCCAAGGCCGGATCCGGCACCATCTAGGGCGACCAGGAACGGAAGTTCTGAATGCGGCCGACCTGCACGCTCGGGTCGTGGATGTAAATCCAGTTGTCCTCAAAAGCGTCGCGATTTTTGAGGATGAGCATGACGGTGAGGAAGTCGCGATACTTCAAGCAGTTCGCCGCCTTCTTCGCCGTCTCGGAAACGCTTGGCTTGATGCCGTTCACCAACTCACGCATCGGCGCGGAAGAGATGACGTGCTCCGACTCGAGCGTGTGCTCATTGCCGTCCTGATCCTTGTAACGCAGCGTCCAAGTGGCGGTGGCGTCGTTATACTCGCAACCGACAACCTTTGCGCCCATTTCGATCTGGCCGCCGAGGGCCTGCGTTTTGCGCGCGCACTCTTCCCACATCATGCCCGGCCCTTTACGCGGATACTTAAAAGAATTGATTAGGGTCTTGATCACCTGGTTCGGATCCTTCGGCTGCGACTTCGGGAGAAGCGCGTTCTTGATCGCGCTGCCTAACGAGAGACCCTTGATGCGCTGCGCCGCCCAGTCGGCCGAGATTTCCTTGCAGGGGATGCCCCAGACTTTCTCGGTGTAACTCTTAAAGAAGGTGTTGAAGAGACGCCTCCCGAACTGGTTCGTGACCCAGTCCTGGAAGTTGGTCGGGTTCGGCACCGGGAAGAGGCGCGATTTCGCGTAGGAGAGAACGCAGAGCGCCGAGTTGATCACGCCCAGTTTGCGGAGCGCCTCGAAAGCCTTCAGCGGGTAGGAGAAGAATTTGCCGCCGTAGAAAATGCGCGAGGAGCGCGGGCGATTCAGCATGTCGTTCGGCAGGATCTCGGTCCAGAAATCGTTGACCTCTTTCGACTTCGAGAAGAAACGATGGCCGCCGATGTCGAAGTGGAAACCCTTGTAGGTCGCCGTCCGCGAGATGCCGCCGACGTAGACCGGATCTGCTTCCAGCACCGTGACGTCGACGTTGTTTTTCGAAAGCAGATATGCCGCGGTCAAGCCAGCCGGTCCTGCGCCAATAATTGCTACGTTGGTTTTCATTGTTGTTAAGCCACCCAGTTGCCCCTCGTGAAGTTCCAGATCCACCATCCTTGGAGCCCGAGCCCTGCCGCACAGAGGAGCGCGACTGCCGCCAGTCCAATGGCATGCAGCCAAGGAGACGGGCGGGGAAGGTGGGCCAAAAAGTGCAAGAGCGCCAGCACGATTAATACGTGCGCGCAAAACTGGTAGCGGAGCATGCTCTCCATCTGCACCGAGGCCACTCCGCTGACCGCAATGTAATAAGTAATGAAGGCGATGACGTAGAGGCTGATCCGGGTCTGCCAGCCTGTTTGCCGCCGGAGCGCGGGAAGGAGCTCGCAGAGCGCAATCGCCACGAAGAGAAGCCCACCGATGGTCATCGTCATCTGACTCCACTGGATCGGATCGTTCAGCGGCGGAACGAGCCAGCGATAGCTGGCTGGCTTCAGGACCGCGAGGTAATCCGGCTTGATGTCCCAGCCGGCGTTCTGCGTCAGCATGTAGAGATCCCAGTGTCCCCAGCGGAGCAGGCAATAGACGAAAAAGCTGACCGCGCCCATCATGGCCACACCGGAGAGAATGAGCGGCCCGGCATACTGGCGAACCCAGCCGCGGACGTTGCGGAACCGCGCGATCCCTCCTTCAAAAAATGACCGCAGCGCTGGGTAGAGCGCGCAGGGAATCCCCACGATGCGCGTAGCAGACATGACGAATCCGTGCGCCGCCGCGAGCAGCGCCGCGGTGCGGCCCTTTTCGCCTGTCCAATAAATGAAGCCGAGGAGCGCGACGAGAAAGAGCGACTCGGAATATCCCGCGACGAGGAAGAACGCGGTCGGATGCGCAATCACCGCGAGCGCGCCGAACATCTGCGCCAGAGGCGAGAGCCGCCAGCGTTCGCAGAAGAGGAAGAAATAACTCCAGAGACCCCAGGCCGCGAGCTGCGCGACGACGAGCAGTGCGTCGTTGACCGGCACGCCGAGCCAATGGTGCAGAATCCCGGCGGCGGCTGGATAGGCGGGGAAAAATGCAACGTTCGAAACTTCCAGCAGCTTATGCTGAATAGGAGGCAGGATCGTCGCGTAGCCGCGCTCGATGATATTCGCGAACCAATAGCTGTCGTGCTGGACGAGCGACTCGTAGCGATAGCGGAGCGGTCCCTCCGGCGCGAGAAGCACGACCGCGAAGAAGATCTGCAGCAAAGTCATCGCAAGGCCGAGAGCGATCGCGCGCGGGACGTGCCGCTTCCGGGGCGTCGGTTGATCGTTCACGCGGGAGAGAGATGCCTCATCGGTCTGGATATGGCGAGAACGGAGCGCACCGCCTGCCGAGGCAGAGCGGAATCGCACCATCGTTGGAAGCTGGACGCCGAAATCCATTTACGGGTCTGTTGGACGCGGGTCTCGCGGGTTTATTCGCCTCGGGCCCACGCGAATGCGACAAGCCTCCACCACCGCCGGCGGCGGCGATCCCCTCTCCAGAGTCGCTTTCTATCCACTGGCCAAATTGCTGCCCTCGGACGATCGCGGCGTCGCCGCTATTGATCGAGCCGTCGGCATTCACATCGGCGCGGAAGTTCAGGCTGCCGGTGTCTTGGCCGGAACGATTGCGGGTAATGGCGGCATCGGCCGAATTAACGCTGCCATCACCGTTCACATCTCCGACGAGCACCCTTAGGACGCCGGCGACGATGTTGCTGGTTTGCCCTTGGGTATCCCGCACGTTGCTCAGGGTCAGGTCCAACGGCCTGCGCGTTGCTGACACCGGTCAGGTCCAGCACATATTCCTGCGCGCGCCAGGAACTTTGCACCGTGACCGAGCCAGCGGAAGTAGCCGCCGTCGCCTTTTCGCCGGACAACCAGGCGATTGCCTCCGGCTCAAAAAATGGTGTTGTTAGGCTCTGGTCCGCCGGAGCCGAGTCGAGCACTCGTTAGGCAGCTGATTTTCCAATGTTTCGATCGAAGGGATTATCCGAGAGCAGGCGTTATTGCACGCTATAGACGTCGACCAAGCCGCCACTGGTGGTGCCGCCGCTGACCCGAAGGGTTACACAATCGGGCAATGGACGCGCGGCCCGCTTCTAATGGCTCACGACCAGACGGTAGAACCGCTTCGCCTTCTGCGCGAAGGTGAACGAATCAGTCACCGTCACCTGGCGGGTTGAGCCTGTCCCTGACTCGAGCACCGTCGCGGTGCCGAACCACGCGTTCGCGCCGACGTTTAGTCTTGCGACTTCCGTCCAACTACTCGCCGCGCCCGCGTTGTCCGATGCTTGCACGACGTAAGTGACGTCCGCCGGGTCGATGCGGCGGAAGTTGAGCGTTCCGTGGCGAATGCTCGCCACTCCCTCGGTTTCGGCCACCGCGCCCGGACCGGCGTCTTGACCGATCGATGGCAAGGCGGACGCGCCTGGGAGGTTCGGGTTTAGCCCCAGCGCGAACTTGAGCAGATTTGCGACGCCGTCACGCGCCGGCGTTGCCGTGTCGGCGGCGGCGGCTCCGTTCGGATCGCCGAAGTAGCCGGCTTTCCATTCCGCCAGCGTCGGCTGCGAAATTGCATTCAACGTAAAGGCACTCGCCGAGTAGGAGTTGGTGAACTTGAAGCCGCCTGCGTTCACGTTTGCAAACTGCCCGCTCCTCGAAGTATAGGCCACGAGCGGGAACACTTCACCGCCATTCGGAAGGTAGCCGTTGAGCAGGTTCACGTTGATCGTTCCGCTCAGATTCGCGGCTGCGTTCACGAGCAGTCGCGAATACTGCGAGGCCGCGGGACCGCTCACCTGCAGGTCAAGGATGCCTCCCGCAGATTGCGTGAAGTTCCAGTCCGAGTTCACTGCGACGTTTGAGGTGTTAATCCTGAGCGTGCCGCCGTTGACTATGCTCGGCGTCTGGCTGCGGTTGCGCAGGTAAAGAGGGCTGACGACTTGGAAAAGCGCTCCCGCCTGGTTAGTGAGGGTGAAATTGTTACCATCGAACAATCCCGAATTGCTAGAGCTAGAACTGCCGATGGTGATCGTGCCCGCGTTATTCAGCGTGCCGCTGTCGAAAAACGGATTGCCTGCGGTGTCGATAGTCATCGCGGAGCCCGATGGAATCGAGAGGCTGCCGGTAAACGTGCCGGTATCCCAGAACATCGACCCGCCGCTGACTTGGACAAATGTCGCCGCGTTGCAAGTCGATGTCCCGCCTGCAAAATGCACCTGGATCGCGACGTTGATCTGGCCGCCGTAGGTGACATCGCTTTGAAGATTTAACCGGCCGAGCCCAATAAGATTGCTGCCTTGGTCGAAAGTGGACGGAACAACAAGGGAAAGGGTGCCCACATTGCTTCCAAAGGACGCGTTCGCGGCGTTCTGGAGGCGAAAGTCACTAAAGACAGTTGTGCCAGTGCCCGCGGTTTTGACAATCGTGCTTTGATTGACGAGGACCGGTTGCTGGCCGCGGTTGCGGAAAATCTGACCGTCGCGAGCGATCTCGATACGCCCGCCCGGCAAATTGTTGATGAGCGAGTTGTTGCCGTCGAAGTATGACAGGTTATTCGGATTGGAGGCGCTGATGATCATCGTGCCCGTGTTGTTCAGCGTGCCGCTGTCTAGGAATGGGCCGGTCGAAGTGTCGACTGCTAGAAGCGTTCCGTTGTTGATATTTAAGGTCGTGCTAATCGATCCTCCACTCCATGCAAAAGTGCCGCCGCTGAGTTGATTCAGGACGCTGCCCGGGCCGCCAACGATTGAGCCACCCACCATCTCGAAGCCGCCCGTGGAAGCCCCGGATGCGCCGAGAGTGATGGTTCCGGAAATGTTAACCGTGCCGCCAGTTACTTTTCCTCGCCCGCTCCCAGTAAAGATCGCTCCGGGCTTAAGAATATGGGTGCCGCCGCTTAACTCCACCCGCGCGCTCGCAGTTGTAGTGTTAAAAGTGCCCGCGCCGCCCAACGTTGAGCTGCCTGCCGCCCACGACAGCGTGCCCGCATCGGCTTGCACAGTCCCGTTGTTATCCAGCGCCCAGTCGGACAAGCTTTGTCCAGTGGCCGCCGCGGTTTTCACGATCGTCCCGCCGCTCTGGTTACTAAAGAGCGGTGTCTGACCGCGGTTGCGCGTGAACTGCCCGTCACGCGCGATCTCGATCCGTCCACCGCTCTGGTTGGTAATCGTCGAGGTGCTGCCATCGAAGTAATAGGCATTATTTGGATTCGAGGCGCTGATTGTGATCGTGCCTGCATTCGTTAGGCTCCCACTGTCCAGGAATGGACCACCTGTTGTGTCCACGGCGAGCGTGGCGCCGGCACCCAAGCTGTAAGTGGTGGACATCGCTCCCCCGCTCCACAGACACGAGCCACCGCCGCCGATTACACTCAGGCTCCCCGGCCCATTCAACAGACCGCCGGTCTGCTCGAAGCCGCCCGCGGGTGCTCCAACTGCGCCTACGCTGACCGCCCCGCTCAGCGTCACCCTCGCTCCCGAAATTCTTCCGCGGCCCGGCCCCGCGAAGCGCGCTCCTGCTTTCAGCGTGTGGGTGCCGCCGCCCAACTCCACCCGTGCACTGGCCGTCGTCGCGTTGAAGGTGCCCCCGCTGCCCGCGGCCGAGCTCCCGGCGTTGAAGGAGAGCGTGCCTACGTCTGCTTGCACCACTCCGTTGTTATCCAGCGCCCAGTCGGTCTCGCTCCGCCCGCTCGCGCCTGCGATCTTCACGATCGTCCCGCCGTTCTGGTTATTGAAAAGCGGCGGCTGGCCGCGGTTGCGGGTGAACTGTCCATCGCGCCCGATCTGAATCCGTCCGCCGCTCTGGTTGGTAATCGTCGAGCTGCTGCCATCGAAGTAATAGGCATTGTTCAGATTCGAGGCGCTGATCGTGATCGTGCCCGCATTGTTCAGCGCACCGCTGTCCAAGAACGGACCCCCTGTCGTGTCGATCGCCAGGGTTGCGCCATTAAGAATACCGAGCGTCCCGCTAAACTGGCCGCCGCTCCAATTCATTGTTCCACCAGCTCCGTTGATGTTCACGGCGCCGCCGACAAGACTCCCGCCGGCCAGGTTAAACCTGGTGATAAACATCCCTGATGTCGTGAGCGAGCCCCCGTTGAGATTCACTCCGTAAACCGTCACGCTCCCAAGCGAAGTATTACTGATCGAGCCGCCGTTAATCGTGACCACCATATCCGACGTTGGCACGCCACCGCTCCAGTTCGCCCCGTTGCCCCACTGACCATCATTAGCCGCTCCGGTCCAGGTATTCTGGATGTGGAAGTCGACGGTGACATCAGCTAGGGCGTAGGTTGAGTTACCCGCGTTATCAATTGCCAGAGCTTGGAAGTTGTAGCTCCCGTTGGCCATGGTTGTGCCAGGAACTGGCAGAGCGGCACTCGCGACCCAAGAATGACTGCTGCTGTTATAAGCGCTACTCAGGTTGGCTTGTAGCGAATCCGGCACCCAGCCGCTGCCATTCCAGTAGGTGTTATCGCTATTGCGGCGCAAGAAAAGGGTCACCCGATTAACCGCGAAGTCGTCGTTCGCCGTTCCGGAGAAGTTATAACTTTGGCCCGAAATGACCGAGCCGTTCGCGGGTGATGCAATCGTGACTGTCGGCGGGCTAGTGTCGACCGTGAAGATAATGTTGTTCACGCCGCTCTGCGGGACGGAGTTATCGTTGTTGTTGTCGCGCGTGCTAGCGCTTAGTGCGTATTGGCCGGTCCGCAAGCTGCCATTGGCGTTGTTTGGCAACTGACCGTTGTAGGTCCAAACATTTGTGTTCGGAGTAATAGGAGTGCTGATTTGGACTTGATTGTTGACCCAGGTCGTGCCGCTCCAATACTGACCGCTACTCACGTGAAAGAGGGTGAAGTTGACGCTGTTGCCCGCGATGCCGGTGCCGCTGTGATCGACGGCGGTGCCGCTGACAGTAGCAAAGCTAGCGATGCTCGATTGATGCGCCGGCGAAGTAACCGTGACCGTGGGTGCGATGTGCGGCGCATCGAGCAAGGTCTCGTAGATACCGCGCCCGTGTGTGCCCACGCGCAGGATGCGACTGGAGGGCTGGATGGCAAGATCCCAGACCGCGAGATGCGGGAAGCCGGTGCCGAAGCGATACCAATTCGCGCCCGCGTCGACCGATGCATAAACGCCATTGTCCGTCCCGGCGTAAATCTTGTTAGAGTCGCTGGGATCGATCGCGAGGGCGTTGACCGGGATGTCGGGGATGCCGATGCTGGAGGCGCTCCAGGTGGCACCGCTGCTCAAGTTGGTCGTCTTCCAGATTTGCTGGCCACTGGTTAGGCCGCTACTCGAAAGGGCGACGTAGGCGGTGTTGGAGTTGCTCGGATCAATCAGAACGCGTCCGATATATTTTGCTGGGATCGATCCGGTGATGTTGGTGAGGGTGGAGAAACCATTGGTCGTAGCGAAGACTTTGCCGTTATTCAAACCGACCAGGCGCACATTGTCGTTCTGCGGGGAAATGGAAATGCTGCTGATGGGAGTGCCGATAGACGTATCGCTTACGGATGGATCGAGCGGCGGCTGACTTCCGCCCGACATCGTGGCGCCTTTGTCGAGGGAGCGATAAAGGCGATCCGTGCCGAAGTAGACGACATCGAAGGGCGAGCCCGGGCCCAAGGCCATGGGGGCGTAGAAGTTCACGTTATTCGTGCCGACAATGCCGTTATTCGAGGTAGTGCCGTTGTAACCTCGGAAAATCCACGTGCCCGTGGGGGTGTCGCGCTGTTCGAAGGCGATCTGCGATTGTCGCACATTGAAATAGGTGTGATACATGGTCACGTTGGTCGTGTCGGTCGCGTTGTGATCGATCAAACACGCGCCGCCGTCGCCGAGTGCGGCCTGCGTCCAGGCACCGTTGCTGTCCATGTATTCCGTGCCGTTATCCTGGGTGCCACCGAGCATGAAGTTCCGGTCTGTAGGGTGAACGGCGATGTTCTGAAATTGCGTCGCACTGAACGTACTGTTGCTCAGGCTTGTCCAGCTCACTCCTGAGTTAGTCGATTTCCAAATGCCGCCGTCGGAACCGAAATAGATCGTGGAGGGATTAGAGGGCGCGACCGTGATGGCGTGGGTGTCAGAGTGCAAGCCGGTCTCGCCCTTGGTGAAGCTGGTCCCGCCATTGGTCGAGCTTTCAAAGCTGGCGGCGGTTGCGCCGTAGAAATCGCTCGCCGTGCCGCCGATGTAAATTTTGTTCGCGTCGCCTGGATCGACCGCCACGGCCATATCGTAAAACGCCTGGGTATCGGCGAAACCATTCGCGGCTGCGATCGGCGCCGACCAAGCCGACCAGGTGGAGGCGTTGTAGGTGGCCCGGCGCAAGGTCCCATCGCGCGTCGTTCTCCCAGCGGGGCCGGGAGTCGGCGGGAAACCACCCTGCGCTTCGCTTGTCACGGCCAGGGCGGTGGTGGTAGCGCCGACCTTGTTCAGGGCGAAACGAACCAGACTGAAGGGGGCCGGCGGCGTGAACATGGCGGTGAACGTAATGGTACCGGAGAAGGCGTTGGTCAGCTGGTAGAGCGCGTCCGGTGTCGCCACGAGGACGTTGTTCAAATTGGCCGGATCCGCGACCATGTCGAAAATACGGGCGTCATTGCTGATGAGCGGGAAGAAAGTGGGCGAGGCACTCAGGGCGTTGGTCGAACGAAAAACTCCTCGGTTGGCAATTGTCGCCGCGGAGCCGCCGCCTTTGCCATTTCTCCCCTGGTTTGTCGAAACTAAGATGGTGTTGGCATCGCTCGCGCTGACGAGAATCTGGCTGATCGAGTTCCCGGCAAAAATGTTGCTATTGACCGAGTTCTTGTTGAACGGGCCAGTCACATCGGCGGTCGTTTCGGCGTTCCGCACGACGTACATGCCCACGCCGTAATAGCCGTCCGGATTATTGTAGGCTTCGCCTGTGCCGACGAAGAGCGTGGTCGGATCAGACGGGGCCAGGCGCAGCGCGCCGATGGCGAGTGAGTCGGCGCCGTCGAGGATCGGCGTCCAGTTGGTGCCGCCATCCAGCGTTCGGAAAACTCCGCCCTGCGCGGTGCCAACGTAGGCGATGTTCGCGTTCGTCGGATGGACCGCGATCACGGTCACGCGGCCGCTGACGTTCTGCGATACGTTGGTTGTCTGGCCATTCGGGATCGGGGTTGGCCCGATCGCGCTCCACGGCGGATTGTAGTCAGCGCGAGCTGCCAGGGCCGAGGCGAGAAAAACGAGTGCGAAGAGAGTTTTGCGCACTGAACCACGAGCGAAATTATTCATCTTTGCCACCCTCCTTCTCGTCGCCGCCACGCGGTTGCAGGCCGATGGTGTAACCAGCCACACGCCAACTTCCGTCCAGATCCTTGACGACGCGCACGAACTCGCGCAGCGCCCCCTGCTCGACCGAAGTCGAGTCGTATTCGATCAAGTAAAAATCGAGGTCCTGCTTGCTCTCCGCTGTGATATGCAACCCCATCTTGTGAAAACGGCGTCCCTTGGGCTCGCCGAATTCCTTGCGCCCGCTCGCGATCGCTTCACTCCATTTCGCTTCGTCCACTCGATCCGAGGTCGAGGGCGAGAGCGTGCGCCACGCTTCTGCCGCTTTGCCGCTGTCGGTGGTCGGTAGCCATCTCTCCGCCGCGCCGCGCGCGTCGGGCTCTTCCGCCTTCAAGGCGGCAACGGATGCTTGGCTTGCGCTGGGTGGCGGCGTTTGCGCGCGTGCCCCGGCCGGGAACGCGAGCAAAGTAAACGAAAGAATTGCGGTCGAAGAAAGGACTTGAAGGTTCATGACAGGTTTCGGGTGGCCACGCTGCGGCTCGGCAATCGTTGCCTTAATACCTCTCGCAGCGCCGGCGGCGAAAACGGCTCAAGAAAAATCCATAAATTTTTAGCTGCTATGGACAGAGAGAGCGTAAAAACCTAGAATGCGTAGGTGAAGACTCGGAACGAAACTGCGGCGGCGCGCCAGTCCAACGGCATTTCGAGCGAGCCGAGTCTGACGGATCTGGTCGAAGATCTTTTGCCGTCGGGGGGCGAAATGGGGGCGCTCAATGCCGCCTTGCCCGCGATGTATGGAGAGCTGCGTGAACTCGCGAGTGGATATCTGCGACGGGAGCGCGCGGATCATACCCTGCAGCCGACGGCGTTGGTGCACGAATCTTACCTTCGGCTCGTCAGTCAGCGAGCGGTGGATTGGGATAATCGGCTGCATTTTCTTTCCATCGCCGCGCGCATGATGCGGCGGATTCTGGCGAACTACGCGGCGGCCCGCGGGACGGAAAAACGTGGGAGTGGGGAGGCGCGTCTGGAGTTGGATGCGGCGCTCGAGTTGTACGATAATCGCGCTTTCAGCATCGCGGAAGTGGACGATGCCTTGCGTGGTCTCGAGGCGATGGATCCGCGTCAAGCCCAGGTGGTGGAGCTGCGCTTTTTCGGCGGACTGACCTTGGAAGAAACGGCCGAGGTTCTCCACCTGTCGATCGCGACGGTGAAGCGGGATTGGATGACGGCGCGGCGTTGGTTGAAACGCGAAATGTCAGACGCGCTCGAGAGTCGTTAGGGCGCTTCTTCGCCGATGAAACCCGAGCGCTGGCAGCAGGTGAAGCGCACTCTCGCGGATGCGTTGGACCGCGACAACACGACGGAGAGGAACGCGTTTCTCCAGACCGCGTGCGCGGACGACACCGGCCTGCGCCGCGAGGTGGAGTCGTTGCTCGAGCAGGGTGATGATGAGTTCGAGACGGTTGCGCTGGCGGTGACGCGTTCCCAGACCGAGCCGGTGGGTGCGGCGAACACGGGCCGCCGGATTGGCGCATATGAGGTGATGCGGGAACTCGGCCGCGGCGGGATGGGCACGGTCTGGCTGGCGCAGCGGGCCGATCAACAATTCAAGAAGCTTGTCGCGATCAAGTTGCTGAAACGCGGGACGGATACGGACGAAGTCTTGCGTCGTTTTCAGGCGGAGCGCCAGATTCTCGCCCGGCTGGAACATCCGAACATCGCGCGGCTGATCGATGGGGGAATGACGGATGACGATCTCCCATACTTCGTCATGGAATACATCGAAGGCGCGCGCGTGACCGATTACTGCTTCGCGCAGGATTTGTCCGTGCAGGCGCGTGTCGTTTTATTTCAAAAAATCTGCGCGGCGGTGCAGTTCGCGCATCAGAATCTCATCGTCCATCGCGACCTGAAGCCGGCCAATATCCTGATCACGAGCGAAGGCGAACCAAAGCTGCTCGACTTCGGCATTGCCAAGCTCCTTGAAGCCGATGAGGAAGCATGGGAAGTGACGGCCGCAGGGAGAGAGCGGCTGACCCCGGCGTACGCCTCGCCTGAGCAAGTGCGCGGTGAAGCGATCACGACTGTGAGTGACGTTTACGCGCTCGGCGCGCTCCTTTACGAAATCCTCACGGGTATTTCCCCGCACCGTTTCTCGCAGGCCCGTCCCTCTGCCGCGGAACTTCGCCGCGTCGTCTGCGATGATGAGACCGCGCGACCGAGCCTGGCCGCGACGACTCCGGACTTGCGGCGCAAACTGCGCGGAGACCTCGATAATATTGTGCTGCGCGCCATGTCGAAAGAGGCGGAGCGCCGCTATCGCAGCCCGGGAAATCTGGGCGACGATCTGCGCCGTTATCTCGCGAGCCGGCCGGTGCGGGCGCGGCGGGACACGGTCGGTTATCGGACCGGGAAATTCATTCGGCGCAACAAAATCGCGGTGTCGGCGGCCAGCCTGCTCGCGATTGCTCTCCTCGCCGGCGGCCTGGGCACGGTCTGGGAAGCGCGCCGAGCGGATCGTCGTTTCGACGATGTGCGACGGCTGGCCGGCTCCTTCCTTTTCGAATTCGACGACGCGATCGCGAATCTGCCCGGCTCGACCCCGGCGCGGCAGCTAATCGTGAATCGCGCGCTGCAGTATCTCGACAGCCTTGCGCAGGAAGCCGGCCGCGATCGCGCCCTGCAACTCGAACTGGCGGATGCGTATCTCAAAGTGGGCGACGTGCAGGGCAAACCTTACACCGCCAATCTCGGCGACACCGAGGGCGCACTGCGTAGCTACGGAAAAGCGTTACAGATTTCCGAGCCGCTGGCCGCGCGCGAAAAGGGCGCCGCGACCACACAGGCCCGCCGCATCTTTGCCCAGGCGAACGAAAATCTTGGCGAGGTTGACAGCCGCTTGAGCAAAGTCGAGCAAGCGACCCGACACCACGGCATTGCTCTTGGCGTGGCCGAGAAACTTCTCGCGCTCGATCCCGCGCACGCGGACGAATGGAAGCGGCTCATCGTCCGGAATCGCCTCGGCCTCGGCGATGCCATCATGGCGGGCAATCACCTCCATGCCGAGCTGGCGCATTACCGCGCTGCGCTCGAGCAATATCGCGGCGCACTTCCCATCAGCGAGCAACTCGTGGCCGCCGCCCCGGCAAGCGCGCCCGACGCTTATCGCCTCATGCAAACCTGCGCGCGCCTTGCCGCGATGTTGAGCGAAGTCGGCGCGGCCACCCAGGAGACGGCGACGAACGAGGAAGCGTTCGCCTTTCATCGACGTACCCTCGCGCTCGACGAAGCGGCCCTGCGGCTTGATCCCCGAAGCTCCGCTTTGCAGCGCAACCTGGCCGACGCGCTGATCGCCTTTGCCAATACGCGCGCTTCCCTTGGCCAGGATTTGCCGGAGGCGTTGGGCGATTGCCGACGAGCGCAGAAGATCATGGAAGCGCTCGCCGCGGCCGACCCGGTAAACACGGAAGCGCGACAGGATTTGAGCTCGGTACACTTCGTGACAGGTCGCGTCCTCCAAAGGGCCGGCAACTTTACCGCCGCGGTCAAAAGTTATCGCGATTGCCTGCGCATCCTCGAACCACTGGTGGCCGCGCATCCGGGAAATGTGGAAACGGCTTACGATCTCACGCGCGCCCGCACCGGCCTGAGCGACGCGATCGAACATCGCGCGGTTCAATAGGTATCCGATCGCTCCAAAAGGACGGGGAGCACAGGCTTTCAGCCTATTCCCTCGGCCCGGCCGGGCGGTCCGAGGTTCACGCGTTTTCCGCGCGCGATGCAAGCGGTCCATTTACGGCACGGAGGCCCCGGAACGCGCGCGCACTAGCGTGAAGTCACCGCTATTAACCGTCCCGTCCACATTAACGTCGGCGCGGAAGTTTAGCGCGTCAGTCGGTTGACCCGAACGGCTCCGCACGATCGTCGCGTCGCCGCTATTCACGGTCCCGTCGCCATTCACA
>JBKJKL010000019.1:0-3286 GCA_046597485.1 Chthoniobacterales bacterium | reverse complement strand
TCCTGGACGGAGTGGGGCAACCGCGTCGGCATGCCAATCGAGCGCAGCACTTAGAACACGAAAAAGCGGCGGCCATCCGAAGATCGCCGCCGCCTTCCTGTCTCGCCTCGGCGAGCTATTTCGTCTTCGCCTCGTGCATCGCGCGGCGGGCTGTCTTCATATCCTCGTGCGCCTTTTTCAGCGCATCGAACTTCGACTGCTGCTGCGGGGTGAGGAGCGGACGGATCTGATTGGCCGTGTTCTCGATCACTGCGTGCGCCTTCTGCATCGCTTCTTCATGGATCGCTTTCATCTGCGGGCGTGCTTGCTCGACGATCGGGGCGATCTGCGCCTGCTGCTGCGGGGTCAGGTCGAGGGTCTTCGTCAGGTGCTCGAGCATCATGCCCTGGTGCATTCCGCCGTGACCGCCACCACCACCGCCGTGCCAGCGTTTTCCTTCATCTTCGGCGTGCGCGGTGAGGGAGCCGAGCGCGAGCGCGCCGGCGACTGTGAGTGTAAACAATTGTAATTTCATTCGTAGTTCCTTCTGGTTGGTGCCGCGCAGATCATCCCGCGCTTCCGCAGAGAGTGACCGCACACGGCGGCCGCGGGTTACAAGAAAAACACTACGGCGCTTCGCCGGACTCTTTTGTAACCGGAGTCCGCGCGGCGCTGTCATATCGGACGGTGTGGATACATTGTGCAGTGCATGGCTGAGGACCTCGATGTCGCCGCGCTGGTGGCGGGCGCGCTTCGAGACGACGATGCGGCGGCCCGCGAACTGGTGCGCCGGCTTCATCCTTTTGTCCTCAAGCTCGTCCGCTCGCATCGACCGAAACGCGCCGCCGAAGAAGATCTGTGTCAGATGATTTTCATCCGAATGTTTCAAAAACTGGAGCAATACTCCGGCGCCGTACCGCTGGAGCATTGGGTCTCGCGCATCGCGATCAATACCTGTCTGAACCAGATCGCGGCGGAGAAGGCGCGCCCGGAATTGCGTCACGCCGACCTGAGCGAAGAGCAGGCCGCCGTCGTCGCGAATCTCGCGCAGACGTCCGATGAAATCGCGCCCGGTCATCGGCTCGCCGCGCGTGACCTGGTGGCCCATTTACTCGAGCACTTGAAACCGGCCGAGCGGCTCGTGATTGATCTGCAATATCTGCAGGGGAAGTCCGTCGCGGAAATGAGCGCCCTGACCGGCTGGAGCGCGCCGCTTGTGAAAGTGCGCGCTTTCCGCGCCCGGCAGAAACTGCAGACCCTGCTCGCACGAATAAAGGAGAACGATGCGCGACTCTGACCTCGATAAATTGCTGCGTGCCGCCGCCGCTGCTCCGGCCGACCTGGTGGACGAGATGCCGTTCGGCTTCGACACGCGAGTCGTCGCGCAGTGGCGCGCCACCCGGGCCGGTTCCGAGTGGCGGAGCTTCGCGCCCATGCTCCGCTGGATCGCGCTCGGGGCGACCGCCATCGTCCTCAGCGCCGGCTCGGCCTGGTGGCAGGTGCAGCAGGAAGATGAGTTCGAATATCCCGCAGCCAACACCTATGCCATCGCGGACACGGCGATCGAGGCGAACACCTGGTAATGACGACGAAGGTAAAACTCTGGTTCGCCCTCGCCTTCCTGGTGGTCTTTCTCGCTGGCGGCGCGGTCGGGCTTTTCGCGGGCGCATATCAGGTGCGGCGGCATTTCGGCCACGGTCCGCGGGGATTCAGCTCGGAGCGGATGCGGGAGCACCTGCGGCGCGAACTGCAACTCACCCCGGAGCAGACCGCGCAGGTAAACCCTGTGATCGACCGCACCGCGGCCCAACTCGAATCCATCCGGCGTGAAACCGGGGAGCGCGTCTTGGAAACCATGCGCGCCTCGCACAGCGAGATCGCGCCGTTGCTGACCGAGGAGCAGCGTGCCCGGCTCGATCAGATGCGGCAGCGTCATCTCCGCGGGATGGGCCGCTGGCACAGGATGCCGCCGCGCGATCGTTAGGCTAGAGCTCGCGCAAGACGCCGGCCGCGATCTCGTAGGAACGGAGCCGGGCTGCGTGATCGTAAATTTGGCTGACCGCGATCAATTCATCAGCCCCGGTTTCATCGAGTACCTCACGCAAGCGAAGCCGTATCGTCTCTGCGGAGCCGACGACGGCGTAGCGCGTGCGATGCGCCATGGCTGCTTCTTCGGCCGCGCTCCACTCACCCGCCATGCTTTCAACCGGCGGCGGCAGTAATCCCGGGCGGCCGCGGATCAAGCCCAACCCCATGAGCTGCGCGGAAGTAAATAGCCGCCGCGCCTCCGCATCGGTCTTGGCCGCATACATCCCGATGCCGACGATGAGGTGCGACTTGACGTTCGCCGCCGAAGGCTTGAAGCCGCGCCGGTAAAGCTGGATCGCGACCGCGAGATAATCCGGGGCGAAATGCGAGGCGAAGGCAAAGGGCAGCCCCAGTTCCGCCGCTAACTGCGCGCTGAAATCGCTCGAGCCTAACAAGTAGAGCGGCACCTCCAAGCCGGCGCCCGGCACAGCCTGCACACGCCCGTCGTCGCTGCGGAAGTAGCTCTGCAACTCGACCACGTCCTGCGGGAAGGTATCGCCGTTGCTGTTCAGCGAACGGCGTAGCGCGCGGGCAGTGAGTTGATCCGTGCCGGGCGCGCGGCCGAGGCCGAGATCGATTCTCCCCGGATAAAGCGACTCAAGAGTGCCGAACTGTTCCGCAATCACGAGCGGCGCGTGGTTCGGCAACATGACGCCGCCGGAGCCGACGCGGATCGTTTTGGTTGCGGCCGCAACGTGGCCGATCACGACCGAAGTCGCCGCGCTCGCGATCCCCGGCATGTTGTGATGCTCCGCCAGCCAGTAGCGATGGTAGCCCCAGCGCTCCGCATGTTGCGCGAGGTCGGCCGAGTTGCGGAAAGCCTGCGCCGGATCGCCACCGACGATGACCGGCGAGAGGTCGAGGACGGAGTAGAGCGGCATCTAGCGAGCTCCGCCGAATTCGTCCGGCTGCCGCTTCCGCCAGTAGCGCATCGCTGCGGTCACCGCCATGTAACTCGGGTCGGCCGCTTCGTAGTCGGCCCATTGTTCTTCGCGCGCGCCACCCGCAATGACGCCGGCGTGTTCGTAGTCGGCAAATTGCGGGATGAGCGCAGCCTCCTCCTCGGCCGCCCGGTCGCGGAACCATTCGGACCAACGCCGCACGCGTTTCTCGAGCGCGTCGAAGTGCGCGGGCAGATCCGCGTCCACGTGGCCGAAATGCGGCAGGTAAAGATGGTTCGCGTTTAGTGCGCGCATTTTGTCGATCGATTGCAGCCAGA
>JBKJKL010000331.1:0-3835 GCA_046597485.1 Chthoniobacterales bacterium | reverse complement strand
CACCGTCTACCGGATCGCATACCCGCAAGCCTTCGCGGAGGCGAGCCGGCAGACCCTGATCGCCTTCGGCACGACTAACACCGCCATTCTCCTGGTTAGCAGTACGGTGATGGCCTTCGCGGTGCGCGCAGCGCGGGCGAACCAGCGTTTCCGGCTCGGCCTACTCCTGAATCTGACCGCTGTGCTCGGTGTCCTCTTCCTCGTGGTGAAGGGATTCGAGTATGCGCACGAAATCCATGAGGGCCTCCTGCCCGGACGGCGTTTCCATCTCGCCGCGGCCGACCCGGCGCACGCAGAGATGTTTTTTTACATCTATTGGCTTACGACCGGCGTCCACGCGCTGCACGTCATGATCGGCGTTCTCCTGATCGGCTGCTTCGCCTTGCGCGCCTGGTTCACGAAGGCATTCGACGGGCGCGACACGCCGGTCGATTTGCTCGGGCTATACTGGCACTTCGTCGACATCGTCTGGGTCTTCCTTTTCCCGCTGCTCTATCTCGTGAATCGGCACACATGAGCGCTCCTACGCCACGCACTTACTTCGTCAGCGGCGCAGCGTTGCTCGGCTTGCTCGCGCTGACGGTGGCGGCTGCCTACGTGAATCTCGGCGCGCTCAATACCGCCGTCTCGCTCGCTATCTCGCTTTTAAAAGGCGCACTCATCGTTCTCATTTTCATGCATCTCCGTTACAGCAAACCGCTCCTCTGGCTCTGTGCGGGCGCGGGATTCTTCTGGCTCGGTATCCTGTTTGCGCTGGCTCTGAGCGATTACCTCACCCGCGGCGGCCCCTAAACACGCCGATCCAAATGCGATTTCAACCTCGTGCGCAGAGTTCTGTCGGAGATCGCGTCCCGATTTTTTGACTCGCGTTCTGCCAGGACGCTTGCGCCAAGATTATATGTAGCCCATGAAGCGGGGACGGCCCTTCGGCTAACGTCGCCGGGAGGTTTGCCGTGTTGCTCCGCATCATCATTTTCTCAATCGCCGCCCTGCTTGCGTTTTGTCTGCTGCTCGCGGCCGCTCGTTTCATCGCGCAGCGACGGGTGGCAGAAAAAATACTCATCCCCGGCGCAGCGGGGATTCATCAGATCGAGAAAGTCCGGCTCGGCGGCACTGACCAGTGGATCCAGCTCCGCGGCTGGGACCGGAGGAAGCCGCTCCTGCTCTTTCTCCATGGCGGGCCGGGCTTCCCGCAGATGCCGTTTTCGCACCTGAACTCGGAGCTGGAGAAGGACTTTGTGGTCGTGCAATGGGACCAGCGCGCGGCGGGGAAAAGTTACGCCAGCGCGGTGCCCGGCGACTCGATGCGCGTGGCGCAATTTGTGGCCGATGCGCACGAGTTGCTCGGACTTTTACTACCGCGTTTCGGCCAGCGGCGCTGTTACGTAGTGGCGCATTCCTGGGGCTCGCTCGTCGGGGCGCGGCTGGTCGCGGAACACCCGGAACTGGTCACGGCCTACATCGGCATCGGGCAGGCGGCCGACCTGCGCGCGACTGGGCAAACGCTCTACGATTTCGCGCTCGATTCCGCACGGAGCGACGGCAACACGAAAGCAGTGGCCGAGTTGCAGAGCATTGGCCGCCCGCCGCATAGCATGGAGCAGCACAAGCCGATGGATCGCTGGGTGAACTATTACGCGGACCGCGAGCATCCTTCGCCCTCGCGCTGGTGGATGGCCGGGCTCGCGCTTGAATCACCCGCCTATTCCTGGGCGGATCTCGTGCGGATTCCACTCGGGGTGCGTTATTCCTTCCAGCAGCTGTGGGAGGAGATTTTCTACCGCGTGAATCTTTCTCAGGAAGTGCCGCGGCTCGAAGTGCCGGTCTACTTCTTCCTTGGCTGCTACGACCGCGTCGTCAGCGCGACCGTTGCGCAGCGTTACTTCGAAGCCCTCGAGGCAACGCAGGGGAAGCAGATCATTTGGTTCGAGAATTCCGGCCACTGGCCGCACTTTGAAGAGGCCGCACGCTATCGTGCGGCTGTGCGGCGGGTGCGGGACGAAACGCAGAAGCGAAACGATGAGCAGTAAAAAGAGGCAGCCACGAATCGAAGACTATGGGTTCCTGAGCGATACCCAGACGGCAGCACTCGTTAGTCGCGGAGGCTCGATCGACTGGCTCTGCTTCCCGCGTTTCGATTCCGGGGCCTGTTTCGCCGCCTTGCTCGGCGACGAGAGGAACGGCTGCTGGCAGCTGCATCCGTGCGCGCAGGTGAAAAAGATCACGCGTCGCTACCGGCCGGGCACGCTGATCCTTGAGACCGAGATGGAGACGAGCAGCGGCGTGGTCCGGTTGATCGATTTCATGCCGCCGCGCGGCGAGAACCCCGACATCGTCCGCATCGTCGAGGGTGTGCGCGGCCGGGTGCGGATGGAGATGCGGCTGACCATCCGCTTCGACTACGGCAAGGTCGTGCCGTGGGTGCGGCAGCGGCATGGCGGACTAGTGGCAGTCGCGGGACCGGATGCAATCGTCTTACACACGCCGATCGCGACGCGCGGCCAAGACTTCACCACCGTGGCGGAATGGACGGTGGGCAAAGGTGACCGCGTTCCGTTTGTCCTCACCTGGTATCCGGCGCACGAGGCGGCGCCGCGCGAAGTCGATCCGGAACACGCTCTGCGCGACGCCGATCGCTTCTGGACCGATTGGTCGAACCGCTGCGGAGACAAAAGCGAATGGCGCGAAGCGGTCACGAGTTCCCTCCTGGTTTTGAAAGGGCTCACCTACGCGCCGACGGGCGGGATTGTCGCGGCCGCGACAACTTCGTTGCCGGAAGAGATCGGCGGCGAGCGCAATTGGGACTACCGCTTTTGCTGGCTGCGCGATGCGACCTTTACGCTCTTCGCGCTCATGGCCGCTGGTTACCTGGAAGAAGCGCGCGCCTGGCGGGAGTGGCTCCTCCGCGCCGTCGCGGGCAGCCCGCGCCAGATGCAGATCATGTATGGCGTCTGCGGCGAGCGGCGCCTGCAGGAATACACGCTGCCGTGGCTGAGCGGTTACGCAGGCTCGCAGCCGGTGCGCGTGGGCAACGCGGCCTCGGAGCAGCGACAGCTCGATGTTTACGGCGAAGTGCTCGACTCGATGTATCACGCGCATCTTGCCGGCATCGGCACGGATGAAGCCGACTGGCGGCTCGACGTCGCCCTGATGGATTTCCTCGAGTCAAAATGGGACGAACCGGACGAGGGCATCTGGGAAGTGCGCGGCGGCGCGAAGCAGTTCACTCATTCCAAGGTAATGGCGTGGGTGGCGTTCGATCGCGCGATCAAGCTGAGCGAACTCTGCGATGGGAGCGATCCCGGACTGGTGCGGCGCTGGGAGAAAATCCGCGCGCAGATTCATCGCCAGGTCTGCCGCCGCGGTTACAACAAGAAGAAGGAAGCTTTCACCCAGTACTACGGTTCCGGCGAGCTAGATGCCAGCATCCTCATGATGCCGCTGGTCGGCTTCCTCCCGGCGAGCGATCCGCGGGTGCGAAACACGATCGACGCGGTGCAGCGCGAACTCACGCACGACGGACTTGTCCTGCGTTATCGGACGAAGACAAACACCGCCGACGGCCTCTCCGGGAACGAGGGCGTCTTCCTCCCCTGCTCATTTTGGCTGGTCAATTGCCTGCACCTGCTCGGCCGCACCAAGGAGGCGCGCGCGCTCTTCGAGCGGTTGCTCAGTTTACGGAACGATCTCGGCCTGCTCTCGGAGGAATACGATCCGGTGGCGAAGCGGCAGCTGGGTAATTTCCCACAGGCCTTCTCGCACGTCGCGCTGATCAATAGCGCGCAGATGCTCAGCGGCACCGGCGGCAACGTGCGCGAGCGTTGTGCGGAGAGCT
>JBKJKL010000133.1:0-2985 GCA_046597485.1 Chthoniobacterales bacterium | reverse complement strand
CGTTTCGCCCGACCAATTATCCGCCGGACTGAGCGCGCCCATCCCGCCGGTGTTCGGTCCTTCGTCGCCATCAAGCGCGCGCTTGTGGTCACGCGCCGTCGCAAGGATCTGAAAACTTTGGCCGCTGACGAGCGCGTGCACGGAGCACTCAGTCCCGCGCAAAAATTCCTCGACCACAATGCGCGCGCCCGCCTCTCCAAACCGCCGCTGGTTCATCATTTCGTCGATCGCCTGCGCCGCTTCCTCCAGCGTCTGCGCGATGACTACGCCCTTCCCGAGCGCGAGGCCGTCGGCTTTGATCACCACCGGTAACGGCAGCTCCGCGCAAAACCGGAGCGCGTCTTCGCTCCGCTCAAAGGAACCGGCGCGCGCGGTCGGGATGGCGCAGCGCTGCATCATTTTTTTGGCGAAAATTTTCGAGGCCTCGAGCCGCGCACCGCTCCGGTTCGGACCAAAAACGCGGAGGCCATTTTCTTCGAAATAATCGACCACCCCGGCGGCGAGCGGATCGTCCGGGCCGATCACCGTCAGGCCGATCGCGTTCTCTTTGGCGAAGCCGACCAGGCCAGGAAAATCATTCGCTGCCACTGGAATATTCTCGCCTTCGAGCGCGGTCCCGGCGTTACCAGGCGCGCAGAAAATGCGCTCGACCCGCGGCGATTGGCGGAGCTTCCAAGCGAGCGCGTGTTCCCGCCCGCCGCTGCCGACGACGAGGATTTTCACGCGTGCATGCGGACCATGCCGCGAACGTCTGACAGCGGCGCGCGAAAGACAAGCGCCTCTGCAGCGGCGTGGCTTGCGCGGCTCCGTATCCGTCCTACAGAACGCCATGGCGAAAAATGGCGCGACCTACAACGTCCTCAGCCCGGGCTGCCCGTCGCGCCTAGTCCTCGACCGCGTCGCCGACAAGTGGACCGCGATCATCATCCAGATCCTAGCCCGCGGCACGATCCGTTACGCGGCCCTCCAGCGCGAGATCGGCGACATCTCGCAAAAGGTGCTCACGCAAACCCTGCGGAGTCTGGAGCGCGATGGACTCGTCCGCCGGAAGGTCTACCCGGTCGCGAGCCCGAAGGTGGAATATTCGCTCACGCCGCTTGGCCGCAGCCTACTCGGGCCATTGCAAATCCTCTGTCACTGGACCGAGAAACACTTGACCAAAATGGAGGCGCATCGCGACCGCGCGGGCGCGCCGGAAGTGGCCGCCGGCCTGGCCAACAGTCGCGGGTGACGGAGCGCGTCTTCCTTCTTTCCCCGGCCTATGCCGGCGGCCAACGCGCCCGCATGATCATGAGCGAACGCGCGCAGTTCGATCTCGCCGTACGGTTGCGAAGCGATGAGCCGCCGACCATCGGCGAAGTCTTCACTTTCCTGAGCGGTCTTTATTTTCGCGGCAAGCTCGCCTACGCAAAGGCGTTCGCGGCCGGCACCGCCGCCTTCGTCATCACCCCGAACCGCGGCCTTCTCCACATCGACACGCCGATCGGACTCGCCGACCTGCGGAGCTTCGCGGAAGTGGACATCCACGAGGACGATCCGCGTTACCGCAAGCCGCTCTTGCGCGACGTGAAGAAGCTGCAGAAAGCGCTCCCGCCGGACGCGCAGGTGGTGTTGCTCGGCAGCATCGCGACCGGCAAATATGTCGACATCCTCGTCAAGAATTTCGCGGAGCGGCTCGTCTTTCCCGGCGACTTTGTCGGGCGCGGCGACATGAGCCGCGGTGGTCTGCTCCTGCGCTGCGCGGTCGATCGCCAGGAGCTCGCCTACATCCCGGTGAGCGGCGCTGTCCGGCACGGGAAACGACCGCCGAAGCTCGAGCCGCGGAGGTATACCGCCGGGCGCGGAAAGTCGCCGCCTCGTCGCGGGTAGGGTGGGCGTCTCGCCCGCCGGCGAACGCGTCTCGCGTTCGCGCACTTCGGCGATTTGGACTTGCAGTCCCACGCATCAAAGATCGTTTCGGCGAGACGCCGAAACCGGCGGGCGGGACGCCCACCCTACCCGAGACCGGCACCCCCCCCCACCCGCCGAGACTGCGTGGTACGATGTCACTGGCACCACCCCTGCAGCCGATGGAAACGAAGACGGTCGAGAAAGATCCCGGCCGGCGACGAATGGCAGAATAAACCAAAGCGGCAAGGCTCGCTCGATCAGGTGACCCGCCGCGAGGGCAAATCGCTCGCGCTTCTTTGAACCGGCGCCGGATACTCGGTCTGGAGGACGGCGGAGAGCGGGATGTCCCAACGCAGCTTCTCGCGATCGTAATCCGCGATTTTCTGCGCGAGCAATGAGACGCCGAGCGGCAACTCGAAGTCGCGCAGGCCGCGCGTCGGCGCATCGTCGACCAACGAGTGCACTTTCGCCGGCAGGCCTTCATGCGCGCGCAGAATCTGGAAGCCGAGCGCCGGACTGAAGAGCACCTGCAAACCCGCGAGCGGAAAGCGCCAGAAATCCCACGGCAACTCGTGCGGCGGCCAGACCGGATGAGTGGAGAGGTAACAAAGGCCGCCCGGTTTCAGGATGGTGTTGATCTCCATCGCCGCCTTCCACGGGAAGGCGAGATGCTCGAAAACGGAGACAGAGAAAACAGCGTCAAACTCGTTCGGCGAAAAAAGCGCGGTCAGGCTGCGCGCGTTGCGCGGCCCTGCCGGATTACTCGATCCTCGAGATCGGCTCACGCGATGTCAGCGGCACGACGCGCCGCCATCGTTTTCCGACCGCGAAGCGCTACGTCGGCCTCGACATTCGCGAAGGGCCTGGCGTGGACTTGGTGGGTGACGCGCACAGCCTGACCGCGCTCTTTTCGCCGAACGAGTTCGACGCCGTCTTCTCCGTTTCGGTCTTCGAGCATCTCGCCTTCCCGTGGAAGGCGGCGATGGAGATCAACACCGTCCTGAAACCGGGCGGCCTTTGTTACCTCTCCACTCATCCGGTCTGGCCGCCGCACGAGTTGCCGTGGGATTTCTGGCGCTTTCCGCTCGCGGGTTT
>JBKJKL010000015.1:0-9550 GCA_046597485.1 Chthoniobacterales bacterium | reverse complement strand
CAGCGCCGCTTGAGCCGGGCGGCGCGGCCAGATTTCCTTCCGGTTACGAATCAGAGATGACACGTAAAATCTCTGACTCGATCATGACAAAATTTCTCCCACGTCTCGCTCTTCGCTGTCTGCCTGCTCTCGCGCTGCTCACGGCTGCTTCCCTAGCCAACGCACAAAGCACCCCGGCAGTTTACCTGAGTAGCCTTTCCGCGCGTGCGGTCGTGCGTAGCGGCGACGGCGTTCTCATCGGCGGCTTCAAGGTTCGCGGGCCGGAAAGCAAAACCGTCATCGTCCGCGGCATCGGACCATCGCTCTCCGACAACGGCGTGCCGCTGAACACCACCCTGCTCGACCCGACGCTTCAGTTTTTCCGGCAAGGCGACACCACGCCGCTGATCACGAACGACGACTGGCGCAGCGGTCCCTCCGCCGACACCCTGATCGGCCTGAATCAGCAGCCATCGCGCGAGTCTGAGGCCGCGCTCTACGGCGCGCTCCATCCGGGCCTCTACACCGGCATCGTGGGCGGAAAAAATAGCGCCTCCGGTCTCGCCCTCGTCCAAATTATCGACAATGCCGGCGCCACGAACGGCCTCCTCTCCAGCCTGAGTGCGCGCGGCGTCGTCGAGGGCGGCGACAACGTGCTCATCGGGGGGTTCATCATCTCGCCCGGCGCCTCCTCGACTGCGAACCTAAGCGTGGGCATCCGCGCCATCGGGCCTTCGCTCGCCCAGTTCGGCGTGGCCAACACCGTGCAGGACCCTACGCTCGACCTCTATAACGGCAACGGGACCCTCGTGAGCTCGAATGACAACTGGCGGACGGGCTCGCCCATCTCGGAGGTGCAGCGCCTCGGTCTCGCGCCGGGCGACGATCGCGAGTCAGTCATCCTCATCGCGCTTCCGACCGGCGCCTGGACTGCTATCGTGCGGGGCAAGACGCAGCCGAGCGGCATCGCCCTGGTCGAGATCTACGACGCTTCCGTCCTCCCATAAGGCCGCCGCTGGAAACGCGGCTTGCACCGCGGCCGCGTTTGCCCTAACGAGTCGCGCAGCATGGGGGACCTTGCGGGGCGCAAATGAAGTCGACCGCCCGGGATATCTCTGCGAACGTTTTCTGCTCCAAGAGATACTGCCGTAGGCATGACGGACCCCAATCCAATCGGTGAACAGTTTCCGCGCGAGCTCGAGATTCTGCGTCAGCTGGCAGATAATCTTCCGCAAATCGTCTGGGTGACGCGCCCCGATGGGGTGCACGAATATTACAATCAACGCTGGTATGAATTCACCGGCCTGACCCTCGCGCAATCGAACGAGAAAGGCTGGAGCAACCTCTTCCATCCCGACGATCTCGAGCGGGCCAACGCCGCCTGGGTCGAGGCGCTGCGCAGCGGCAGCCCATACGAAATTGAGTTCCGGCTCCTCCGCGCGAGCGATGGCGAGTATCGCTGGTTCCTCGGCCGTGCCGTCCCGTATCGCAACGAGGCGGGCGAGATCACGAACTGGTTCGGTACCTCGACCGACATCCACGAGCAAAAGCTGGCCGAGGAAGCACTCCGCGCCGCGCGCGACGCGATCCGCAAGGAGAGCCAGCGGAAGGACGAATTTCTCGGGATGGTCTCCCACGAGCTGCGCACTCCTTTGAATGCAGTCTTCGGCTGGACCCGACTCATGCAGGAAGGCGTCCTGAACGAGGAGGAACGGAAAGAAGCGGTCGACTCCATCATGCGCAACGCGGAGGCGCAGGCTCGCCTGATCGAGGACGTCCTCGACATCACGCGGATCATTAATCACAAGCTCTCGTTAGACCGCGCTGTGCGCGATCTCGTCCCGATCGTGCGGGAAGCGGTCGATGCCGTCCGTCCCTCTGCCGATGTAAGCGGGCTTCAACTCGAGGTCGACTGCGGCACTGATGAACTGCTGATCGACGCCGACCGGATGCGCCTGCAGCAGGTCGTGCTCAATCTGCTGACGAACGCGGTCAAGTTCACCCCTCGCGGCGGCCATGTCCGCGTGCGGATGGCGCGGGAACGCGCCTTCGCCGTCGTGGAAGTGATGGACACCGGTAAGGGCATCAGCGCCGAGTTGCTGCCACATATTTTCGAACGCTTCCGGCAGGGCGACAGTAGCTCCACCCGCCATCACGGCGGGCTCGGGCTCGGCCTCACCATTGCGCACCAATTAGTCGTCATGCACGGCGGCACGATCGAAGTGGAAAGTCCCGGCGAAGGTCAGGGCAGCCGTTTCTCCATCCTCCTGCCGATCGTGGCCGTCGATACGCGACAGGCAGTGGAGACTCACTCGCTGGCAGCGACCGAGAAAGTGTTTCCGGCGAACAGCCTGCGCGGTGTTCACGTCATGGTAGTCGACGACGAAGCAAGCGTGAGCGATGTCGTCGGACTCACCCTCGCGAAGTGCGGCGCCTCCGTAACCGTCGCTAATTCGGTGAATGATGCGCTCAGCCTGGTGCCGGATCTCCACCCCGACGTGATCGTGAGTGATATCGCGATGCCGGGAATCGACGGCTACACTTTCGTTCAGCGTCTGCGCAGCATGGCGGACCGGCGCGGCGCGGATATCCCGGTCATCGCCCTGACTGCGTATGCGAGCCTGCAGGATCGCAATCGCTCGCTCGAGGCCGGCTTCGACCGGCACCTCACAAAACCAGTCGACCCGGCGGAGCTGGTGCGAGCGATCGTGAAGACGCGCTCGATAAAGCTGCGAGCCGCGGCCGCCGCTTCGCTCAGCGAAACTTAAGCGCTCCGCTTCGAGCCGCTCAGCGCGGTGATCGCGCCCACGATAAACATCACGCCGCCGATCACGAGCAAGATCATCGCGGAGCCCGCCTGGTGGCGCATCGTCTGCGCGCAACCGAGGAGGAGAAACAAGACGCCAAAAGTGCCGATCGTGATGCCAAGACCCACCATGGCTTCCCGGGAGAGCTTCGAACTGCGGGTCGGCGGCATGGGATCGGGCTGGTTCATGGCTCCGCGAGATTACGCGTCGGCTCGCCGCGCGCAAACAAGGAAGTCATCGCGCGCCGGAACGCCTCGCGTTACCGTCCCGCCGCCATGCAGAACACGAACGACCGCGTTGAATTGAGCGCTGTGGAAGATCACGGTGGAATCCTGACCATCCGCGGCGGCGGAGCGCGCCGCGACTGGAACGGCATCCATTACAAGCAAGGGATGTCGGGCAAAAACGTTGGGACGAAAAAGCTCTCGGCCAACATCGCGACCATCCCGCCCGGCGGCGTGGCCTACGCGCACATCCACGTCGATTTCGAAGTCATCCTCTACATCATTGAGGGCCGCGTCCGGCACGAGTTCGGTGACGGTTTGAAGCAGACGATCGAGAACGAAGCGGGCGATTTCATCTACATTCAGCCGGGCGTGCCCCACGAAGTCTTCAATGTGAGCGAGACCGAACCAGTAGTCGCGTTCGTCGCCCGATCCTCTGCGGAGGAGTGGGACAACATCGTCCCCTATGACCGGGCAAAGGCGGGCTGAACCGTCGCGCCCAAGCGCTCCGCGAGGACCTTCGCGCGGTGAGAGAAAATCTGCTCGATGTCCCGGCGGACAAGCAGCGGATGGAGAAGGAGATCAAAGAGGACCAAGAGGATGCGGCCGGTATCGGCCAGACTTTCCCGAGACGCTGGCCTGCCGAATGCTCAAGCAGCGTGAGGACATCCTCTTAAATCCTCACCATGAAAACTGCGCGCGCTTTCCTCATCACCGCTGTTCTTTGCTCCGCCTGGATTGGTTCCATCGCCCTCGGGATGCATCTTTCCCAGAAGTCGGACGCAACGCCGACCACCCACCCGCTCCGCTTTCCCGACGCCTCCGCGCTCACCCGCGCAACTGATCGCGCCACCTTGATCGTGATCACCGATGCTTCCTGCCCGGCCACGCCAGCGAATCTCGATGAGCTGACCCGCGTCCTGAGCGAAGTGCAGGGCCAGGTGAAAACCTACGTCCTCTTCGCCCCCGCCGGGGAGAGCGGTGCGCAATGGGGCGGACTCTGGAGCGCAGTCGCGAGCATGCCCGGTGTTGTCGCCGTGGGCGATAACGACGGGATCGAGACGCGCCGCTTCGGCGCCGCGGCAACTGGTCACGCGCTCCTCTTTAACACGCATGGCCGCCTCGTTTTCAGCGGCGGATTAACCGAGGCGCGGAATCGCATGGGCGAGTCCGCCATTGTCGCGCTGGTGAAGGATTCGTCACCGATGCAGACGACTTCCCTCACCCGCTCGTTCCCCGGCTTGGCCATGGCCGAGCCGCAGACGCTCGCCGCCCGTTAAACCGTCGGCGGTTAGTCCGCGTCTTTCGCCACCGCGGGATCCACGTCCACCGTCGGTCGGAAGGCATGGTCGTAGACGTAGTCCGCCACCTGGCGCCCGAGCGCGATGCCGTCGGTGCTGTCGAAGTTCCAGTGGATTCCGAGATAGATGCGGCTCCGTCCATTCTCTACCTCCGCCTCGGATAGCCGCGCGAAGGTGCGCGGCCGGTAAGGGCGCACATTGCCCTGATTGTCGCGGGTCACGCCATTGAACTCATCCGAGACGAAGGTGAAAGCGAGATCGTCCCGCCCATAGAAACGCCGCAGGATCTGGAAGATTGCGCCGCCAAAAGTGGCGTGCCCCGATGGGTAGGCCGGGAAGGGCGGGGTGAAGTTCGGACCGGTCAGGTTGCTCGCGGGCGCGCCTAGCGGCATAAAGTTCGGATCGCCCTGCGTCGCGGGGTTACCGTCGCCCAGGCCGCTGGGGCCGGTGCCGACATCGGACTCGCGGATGCCCGCGATCGGCCGCCAGAAGTCCCAGTAGTATTTCGAATCCCACGCCGCCATCCCGGCGTCGGCCATCGCGACATTCACGAGCGCGAGGAGACGCGCCAAATCGGCTGTCTTTAGCCGCGTCTGGTCGGCAATCTGCATTACGATCTGGTTGTAGAGACGCGGCGGGGCGCAGAGGCTCGGCGTCCCGTCGTAGGCCCAAAACGTCCCGATGAACGTCTGCTCCGCGGTGCGGTCCGTGGGGGTAATCACCCCGTCGCCGCCGAGCCGTTTCGCTTCGTTGTAAGCCTCCGTGTAGGCCGCACTCGTCATCGCCGGCGGCGGCGGGAGGCGAAACTGCGCCGTGGATGCGAGGACGAACGGACGGCAATCCGCCCAATGCCCGCCAAGCGCGATCGGAATCTGGCTCACTGGGTCCTGACGCCAGTGCCCCGGCTGGCTGC
Organism: Chthoniobacterales bacterium; assembly: GCA_046597485.1. GTDB lineage: Bacteria > Verrucomicrobiota > Verrucomicrobiia > Chthoniobacterales > UBA10450 > JACCTI01. The sequence continues at coordinate 4,326 of JBKJKL010000015.1, read as the reverse complement.
TCGTCACCCACCCGCTCCCAAGCCGCGGCTCGGGCGTGTCGGAATGATCGCCGACTCGGGCTGCAAGAACGTCCGCGGCACAGCGGCGACCGAGCGTGATCCCAATGGCGCGCTGCACGGGATTGAGCACGGCGTTCAAGTCCTCGCTCAGACGCGTGTCAAAGGCCGGACGCTGCGACGGGTAAAGGTTGATGAGCGTGTCGTGCGCGGCCTGCGCGATCGCGGCGTCGATAGAGACTGGAGAAGACCGATCCTCCACGGCATCGGAGTCATCGCGATCGGGGCGGACCAGGCTGTTCACCGCCTGGTAGATCGCGCTGTGCACGATGGCCATGGCGCGGCTGGAGCGGCCCGGTCCGAGCTGCTCGCCGAAGGTGCGCGGCTCACCGGGCGCGACCGGCGTGTGATCGAGGCCGCTGGCGCTAATCGCGATGTTGTTCCAGCGGTGAAGCGTATCGAGGCCAGCGCTGGGCGGGCCGGTGCGGTCGGTGTTGTTAAGTTGATAACGGCTGCCAAAGGCGTCGTTGAACGGTGTTTGCGCGCGGCCGAGCGCCGGCAGGGCGACGAGAAGCACGAGGAGGAAGGTGGGTTTCATGGGGTGGAGGAAGGAGGCGCGAGCATCGTAACTAACACTGCCAGACGATTGCGATCTTAATCATGGCCGCCGCGCCTCGCGCCGCGCGCATTTGCTTTGCCCAGCGCGGCAGCGCAGCATGGCCCATGGAAGCGACTCTCGAACGAACCCTGCAGACCGACTCCGCCATTGCCTCTCTCGACCAAATCCGCGCCGACTTCCCCGCCCTTTCTCGCCGGGAGAACGGGCAGCCGGTCGCCTACTTCGACGGGCCGGGCGGGACGCAGGTGCCACGCGCCGTCGCGGAAGCGATCAGCGACTACTTGTTCCATCACAACGCGAACACCCACTGGTCCTACCCGACCAGCCAGGAAACGGATGCGCTCGTCCTCGAGGCGCGCGCTGCGCTGGCCGACTTCCTCGGCGCCGCCCCGAACGAGATCGCCTTCGGCGCGAACATGACCACGCTCACCTTCCATCTCGCGCGTGCTCTTGGCCGCGGCTACGGCCCCGGAGACGAGATCGTCATCACCGAGCTCGACCACCACGCGAACGTCGCCCCGTGGCGCGCGCTCGAACAGGAACGCGGCGTCAACATCCGCGTCGCTCGCATGATCCCGGAGACGGGCCAGCTCGATTGGGATCACTTTGGCCAGCAGATCACCGCCCGGACGAAGCTGGTCGCGATCGGCGCAGCCTCGAATGCGATCGGCACCATCACAAAAGTGCGGCGCGCCGCGGAAATGGCGCACGCCGTCGGGGCGCTCGTCTTCGTCGATGCGGTCCACTACGCGCCGCACCAGCTCGTCGATGTGCGCGCGCTCGATTGCGACTTTCTCGCCTGCTCCTCCTACAAGTTCTACGGGCCGCACCTCGGCATCCTTTACGGCCGGCACCGGCTGCTCGCGTCCTTCGATTTCCCGAAGCTCATCCCCGCACCGGACAACGCGCCCGACCGTGTCGAGACCGGCACGCAGAACTTCGAGGGGATGAACGGCGCGGCCGCGGCGGTGAATTTCCTCGCCGGTCTCGGCCACGGCGCGACCCGCCGCGAGCATCTCCAAAGCAGCTTCGCGGAATTGCACGAACGCGGCGCCGTTCTCGTCCGCCAATTATGGAACGGCCTGAACGAAATCAAGGGCGTCCGCACCTACGGCCCGACCCCGGACGAGCCGCGCACGCCTACCGTTTCATTCACTGTCGAGGGTCACTCTGCGATGGAGGTGGCGCGGCAGCTCGCGACCTGCGGTGTCTTTGTCTCGGACGGACACTTCTACGCCATGACTGCGGTCGAGCGGCTCGGCCAATCCCAGCACGGCGTGGTCCGCGCCGGCTGCGCCTGTTACACCAGCGCCGACGAAGTCGACCGGCTCATCCGCGGCGTGCGCGAGATCGCCGCCTAAGGCTGCGTCACGCGCAGGCGGAGGAACTTCGCGAACGTCGCCGTCGACGGCACCGCCACGCGCACGGTCTGCAGCCGCCCGTCATCGGCTAGCGTTTCCGGCACCGCGGCGGAGACAGTCCAAGTCTCGAGATCGCTCGATTCCTCGGTCGTGTAGCTGAGATCAGTCGCGAGCAGGTTCTTCGTGAAGATGAGCGCAAAACTTCCGCCGCCCAGATTGGTCGTTAGGCCAGTGCCTGCGTCCGCTTTCTTCGGATTCGTGTTCAAGGCGGCCTCGAGCAGATTCGGCCGCCCGTCCCGGTCCGGGTCCGCGTTCGGGCCGCTGATGTTCGGATCAGCTGCTTCCGCGGGCGTAAACCAATACGCGCGCCATTCCGCGTAAGTGGCAAACGGCGGCCCATCGCCGTCCAGCTCGCCGTTCAGGTCACGATCGATCGCCATCCGCAAGCCAGAGCCCGGCGGCACTCCCATGACCGTAAGCGTGTCGCCGGTGGCCACCTTCGTCTGGAGCTGCGACTGCGTGAACGGCCCCACGCCCGTTTTGTCGCTCCGGTAGTTATTCGTCGCCGGTTGGTAGACCAGCCCGCGCGGCTTCCCGTCGATCGTGCCCTTCACGATCAAGTCGATGCCCGGCGTGCCGAGCGCGGCCTGCGCCTGGAGCGTGTTCCACTCCGCGAGCACTCCCGGGTTGGTCACGTTCCCGCTCGTGATGGTGCGCGCGTCGCCAACGGCCGGCGCGATGCCGCTGTCGAAGCACATCAGGAAAGCGTTCAGATTATTCTTCCGCGTAGTGTCGTTGCGGAAGTTCACGAAGACCGGCCGGCTGAGGAAGCGGAAGAGCGTCGGGTCCGTGCCATCGTGGGTGAACCCGAAGCCGTCGAGCGAGAGCGCGCCCGGCGTGTCGTTGAACGAGATTTTTTGATACATGTTCCGCAGCTGCGGCACCTTGAAACTCTGTGACTCCTGGAGCGCGGCCGCAGGCGTGAGCGAGTTGTCCGAACCTGGGCCCGGAGTGGCGGCATGGCAGGTATTGCAGCGCAGATTGGTGGTGTAGATCTCGTTCACGAAAGTGTTCCGGCCCGCGTTCGGGTCGCCGCCGGCCACCGTAGGGGGCATCGTCCGGTCGAGTTGCTGGTTCGGGTTCGGCGAGAGGCTCATCGTCTCCACGAAATCCTTGAACGCGCTCATGTCCGCGCTCGGAAGCACGCTGCCGCCCATGAGCGAATCGAAGGCGCCGTTGAAGGCGGTAAAGTCCGCCCGATCACCGCGCCAATGGAGCGGCGGCAGCCCCTTCAAACCCTTCAAGGTCTGCGTCGTCATCGGCCCTTTCATCGGGTGCATCGTGAAAGGCACGGTCGTCTGCGTGCCTGAAACGCGCGCGTTCACCGTCTGCATCTGGCCGCTCGGGTCGCCCAGGTCCCAAGCCAGTCGGTCGTGGTTGCCATCGAGATGGCAGGAGGCGCAGGAGACGGTGCCGTTGCCGGAAAGCCGCGCGTCATAGAGGAAGCCGCGACCGTCGCGGATCGCCTGCGGGGTCGGGTCAAAGCTGCCCACCGGCACCTCCGCGACCACGCGGTTGGTCGCCGTCTCGATCACGCTCAGTGTGTTCGAGATCCGGTTCAGGACGTAGAGCTGACCGGCCGCGGCGTTGAGCGCCAGCCCACGTGGGCCGCGTTTCCGCCGGGAATCGACCGCCGCGCTGCCGAGCCCGATCCGCGCCAGCACGCTCCCGTTCGCGCTCACCTTCGCGATGCGATCGCTCCCGAAGGCCGCGACGAATGAGTAAGCGCCCGCCGGGTCGAAGACGATCGCGCCCGGCTGCGCAAGCGCGGTCGCCTGCGCCGCCGGGTTTGGGAGCACGTTGTAATTCACGCCCGGGTTGAGGTCGAACGCCTGCACCGCGCCGCTCCCGCTCGTGATTCGCGTCACACGGTTATCCACGAAGTGAGCGCGCAGGTTCGGCTCGAAGTGGACCAGATTCCGCGCCTCGGTGTTAGTGATAAAGAGATCACCCGTCCCCGGCTGGACCGCGAGCCCGAGGTTGCTCGTGCCGACACGCGGGAAGTAGCGCGCGACCGAGAGCGTCGCGACGTCAATCTCCGCGACGTCGTTGTCCGGCATGGTGAACTTGATCACCGAGGGATTCCACTGCGGGTCAGTCGCATCTACGATCAAGCCCACCTGCGTCGACGCGGGCAGTGCGGAATTGCTCGGTGAAGGCTGCGGCGGCGCGAGGTTCGCCGGGATAAGCGTGGTGCGGTTTCCGCTCTCGGCGAAGGCGACGAAGACCTTCGTCCCGGCCGCGTTTACCGCCAGGGCGCGCGGACGCTGGCCGCTGAGCGCGATCGTC
>JBKJKL010000153.1:0-11199 GCA_046597485.1 Chthoniobacterales bacterium | reverse complement strand
CCCCAACACCACGACAACGAAGAGCCCCGCGGTCAGGTAGAAGCCGAGCATGAGCGCGAGTAATCGGTGGAGCGCGCCGATCCCGTAGCTGCCGACGGTAAACCCCATCGCGCCAAGCGCGGCGAGCGGCGCGACCTGCACGACGAGCCGCATGATCCCGAAGAAAATTTGCGAGCCGTACTCGACTGCGCGCAGGATCGGCTCACCGCGCCGGCCGAGCGCCGCAATCGCAAATGCGCTCAGGATCGAGACGAGCAGCACCTGGAGGAGGTCGCCGGTCGCGAAGGCGTCGAAGAACGAGCGCGGGATGATGTTGAGCAGGAAGTCGCTCGTCGTTTGGCCATGCGCTGCTTGGGCGAAGGTCTTTCCAACGCTCGGATCAAGCGTGGCGGGATCGATGTTAAAACCCGCGCCCGGCTTGAGCACATTCACTACGAGGAGGCCGAGGAGGAGCGCAATGGTCGAGACGACCTCGAAATAGAGAAGTGTCTTGCCGCCGATCCGGCCGAGCTTTTTTAAGTCGGACATGGAGGCGATCCCGTGCACGACGGTGCAGAAAATGATCGGGGCCACGATCATTTTCACCAGCTTGATGAAGCCATCGCCAAGCGGCTTGAGCGAGCGGCCGAAGTCCGGAAAAAAGTGACCGATGAGGATGCCGAGCAGGACCGCGATCAGCACCTGCAGGTAGAGGATGCGATACCACCGCACGCGCGGCGGGGAGGTCGCATCGTTCTGCATCGGCCCAACTGGAAACGCGCCCGCGCCCATTGCAAATCGCCTTGCAGCGCAGAGTCTCTCGACCCCGCGCGATGTCTTCCGTCACCCAAGCATTCATCCTCGGCGCCGGTCTCGGCACGCGCTTGCGGCCGCTCACGGAGGACCTGCCGAAACCGCTCGTCCCCATCTTCCAGAAGCCGCTCATCACCTTCGCGCTCGATCATCTACGCGACGCCGGCTGCACGCGCTTTGTGATCAATACGCACCATGCGCCCGAGCGTTTCGCGGAAGCTTTTCCGGAGGCGAGCTACGCCGGTTGCCCGCTCCATTTTCGGCATGAGCCGGTCCTGCTCGAGACCGGCGGCGGGATCGCGAACGTGGCTGACTTGTTAGGCGACGAACCGTTCCTGGTTTACAACGCCGACATCCTTTCTGATCTCCCGCTCGCGCCGCTCGTTGCGGAACACCGGCGCGCCGGAAACATGGTCACGCTCGCGCTCCGTTCGCACGCCGGGCCGCGCCACATTGCGTTCGATCGCGTGTCGGGCCGCGTGCTCGATATCCGGAATATCGCCGGCACTGGCGCGCGCGATGAGTTCATCTTCGCCGGCATCTATCTCGTGGAGCCGGAGTTTCTTTCACTCCTGCACCCGGGCGAGAAGCGCTCGGTGATCCCGACGTTCATCGAGATGATTCAGTCGGGCGCAAAACTCGGCGGCGCGATCATCGACGAGGGCCGCTGGTGGGATGTGGGAACGCGCGAGGCTTACCTGCAATTGCACCGCGATTTGCCGGCGCTCGACTTCCCAACCTTTCCGGTGCGCGATTCCGATTGGCGCGTCCGCGTACATCCGAGCGCGCGGATCGGGAAAGGCGTGGAGCTGCGCGGTTGCTCAGTCATCGGCGCGGAGGCAGAAGCCGGTGCGGGCGCGGTTCTCGAAGACACGCTCGTCTGGCGCGGTGCGCAGGTTGCACCCGCGGCGCAGCTGCAAAACTGCGTGGTGCGGATGGGCAGCTGGGCAGAGGGCATTTGGCGGGACGCTGATATCTAGCTGACTGTGCGCCAGTGAGTCCTGCTTCTGCTTATGCCCCGGGTCGCGTCGAGCTGCTCGGGAACCACACCGATTACAACCAGGGCGTCGTGCTCGCGGCCGCGATTGATCGCGGCCTGACCATGGCCGGCATCCAGCGCCGCGACGAAAACGTCGTCCTGACCTCGCGCTCCGCCGGCAGCCGCGTCCACGCCAATCTGCGCAATCTCCATCCGCTTGAGGAAACGCCGTGGGCCAACTACGCCCTCGGCGTGATCGATCAGTTCATGCGCGCCGGTTACCTCATCCAGGGGTTCGACGCGGAACTGAGTGGCGACGTCCCGCTCGGCGCGGGGCTCTCCAGTTCCGCCGCTTTCGAAGTCGCGACCGCCGGGTTGCTGATGAAGTTGCACGAGCTGCGCGTCCCGCCGCTCGAGGTGGCGAAGATGTGCCAGCGTGCGGAAAATGATTTCGTCGGCGTCCGCTCCGGGTTGCTCGACCAGGCCACCTCGGTCTTCGGGAAAGCGGACCATCTCGTCTACCTCGACTGCCAGATCGATGAGGTGCGCACAATACCGTTTCCGATCGGCTATTCTCTGGTCGTCGCGGAGTCGGGGTCGAAACACAGCTTGGTCGCGAGCCTCTACAACACGCGCCGCGAAGAATGCGCCGCGGCCGCGGAAGCGATGGGCATGGAGAGCCTGCGCGATGTCACGCCGGACCATCTCGAGATCGCGCATAACTCGCTCGACGAAATGCTTTGGCGGCGCGCCGCGCATGTCGTGGGCGAGAACGATCGCGTCTGGCGCGCGGTCCACGCGCTCGAGGCGCAGGACGCGGCCGCGGTCGGCGAATTGATGAACGCGTCGCACGAAAGCTCGCGTGTTAACTTTGAAAACAGCACCGCGGAACTCGATGAGCTGGTCGCGATCGCGCGAACCCTTCCCGGCGTGCTTGGGTCGCGTCTGACCGGTGGCGGCTTTGGCGGCGCGACTGTGACGCTGGCGACAAGCGAGGCCGCGCCGCAAGTCGCGGAGGAGATCAGGAATGAGTTCGCCGCGCGCCATGGTTACGCGGGCGCGACGTATCTCTGCCGCATCGCCGATGGCGCGGCCGCCTTGTGGCGGACGTAATTTTTCCCGTGATGCTGCTTGCAGGACTTCGCGCGCCTCGCCATCCGTAGTGCCGGATGGCGATCGGCACCTACCTTCCACGGGCGGAATATCCACGGCCCGATCTGCAACGCGGCTTCGTCCACGGAGTCGACTGGAAGAACCTGAACGGTGCCTGGGAATTTCGTTTCGATGCCGACGATCGCGGGGTGGCGGAGGTGTGGTTCCAGCTCGGCGGGCCGAGCTGGGCGGAACAGATCACGGTCCCGTTTTGTTGGGAATCGCTCGCCGCGTGGGGCGAAGCGGACGCGGCCGGGAACGACAATTATTTTTCGCGGCGGGTCTATCGCAACCCGCTCGAGGTCGATCAGTTTAACTACCGCAGCGCGCCGCGTTTCGAGATCGGCTGGTATCGCCGCGCGGTCACGATCCCGCAGAACGAACACTGGCAGGGGAAGCGCGTTTATCTCACCGTCGGCGCGGCCGATTACTTCACCGACTGCTGGTGCAACGGCCGGCACGTCGGCCATCACGAAGGCGGCTATACGCCGTTCGAGTTCGACTTGACCAATTTTTTGGAGCCGGACGGAGACGGCCAGCTCCATGGCCTGCTCGTCTTTCGCGTGCAGGATCCGATTAACAACCACGAGCAGCCGGTCGGCAAACAATGGGGCTGGTATTCCACCGTCAGCGGTATCTGGCAGACAGTTTTCCTCGAGCCGCGCGCGCCGGAGTTTATCGAGCGGTTTGAGATCGCGTCCGATCTCGACCGACGTGAGGTGGCGCTGAAGGTCTTCACCCGCGGCGGGAGCGAATGCCGCATCGAGATCACCGCTCCCGATGATACACAATTTTCCGCCACGCTCCCCATCGCGAACGATACCGGCCACGCGGTGGTGACGCTGCCGCAGGTGCTGCTTTGGGATACGCTTCATCCGCAGCTTTATCAGGTCCGCTTCACTTTAAATGGGGGTTCGATCCCCGATGTGGTCCACAGCTACTTTGGCCTCCGCAGCATTTCGACCCGGCCCGCAGTCGATGACGATCGTGCGCCCGGCGCTCTCTGCTTGAACGGCGAGGCGATCTACATCCGCGGCGCGCTTTACCAATCGTATTACGCGGACGGTATCTACACCGCGGGCGATGTGCAGTTGCTTAAGGACGACATCGCCTACGCGAAACGGGTCGGCTTCGATCTCCTCCGCGTTCACATCAAGGTGGACGATCCGCTCCTCCTCTACTGGGCCGATGTCCTCGGCATTCTTCTGCTTTGCGACTTCCCAAATTTTGGTGAAGGCGGCGACACCGCGCTCGGCCGCGAGCGTTTCGAGGCCACGATGCGCGGCGCGATTCGGCGCGATTTCAATCATCCCGCGATCATCGGCTGGTGCTTGTTTAACGAGACGTGGGGCTTCGGCGGGCAGGCCGATTTTGTGAAGCTGATCAACCCGCAGCCGCCCATCGTCGGGCCGGCGCTCGGTCAGCGGAGCGAAGGCCAGAAGATGCAAAACGTGCAATCATTCCGCTGGGTAGACGAGATGTGGAGTCTGGCCAAAACGCTCGATCCGACGCGCCTGATCGAGGACATGAGCGTGGTGAAATGGGAGCACGTCGAGGGCTACGGCCACTCGCAGACGGACGTGAACTCGTGGCATTTTTACACGGCTGATTACGAGTATGCGAAGCGGCACATCGCCGAGGTGGTGCACGAGACCTACGCCGGCTCCGGCTTCAATTACATCCCGGGCTTCGAGCAGAAACAGCAGCCGCTGATCAACAGCGAGTACGGCGGGGTCGGCGCGCTCGACGGCGACATCGACATCAGTTGGACCTTCAAATTTCTGACCAACGAACTGCGCCTGCACGGCCCGCTCTCCGCCTACATTTTCACCGAGCTGCACGACGTGGAATGGGAGCGCAACGGCTTCCTGAATTACGACCGGACGCCGAAGAATTTCGGCTACGACCCGACAGTGGTGAACCAGGGCGACGTCCTGCCGATCGCCGCGCCGCCCATCCAGCGCGTCGCGCCCGGTGCCGAAATCGAGCTCGACGTTTTCTCGTCGCACTACGCCCGGCGCGCGCGGCGCGGGGTCACGCTCTACTGGTCGCTCAGCGGGATCGACTCGTTAGGCTGGGCCACTGACCGGATCCGTAAAGGCCGGAAACCGATCGCTTTCCCGCATTACCAAGTGGAACTGGCCGAGCGGATCCGCGTGCGAATGCCGGACGAGACGATGTTCTGCACGCTCTGGGTGCGCGCGGTCGATGAGAACGGCGAGATGCTGGCGCGGAACTTCGTCCAATTCTTCGTCGATGGCGGATTCCCAGCGCGTCAGGAAACGGCGCGCGGCCTCGTCCTCCGGACCCCGGCGGAGTCGTGGACGGCGTGCGACTGGAGCAGCGGGAGCAGCGACCATGTTGAAGCCGCTGCCGCGGGTTGTTGCTATGGCGAGGGGCATGGCTTTTACGAATATCAGTTTCCCGTCCGCCTCGAGGACGTGCGCGATGCGACGAAAATCATCGTGCTCTGCGAAGCTTCCGCGCGGCGCGAGGGCACGCCGCAGACGGACTCGTTCGCGCACCCGACTTCCTTTCGCATGCTGCTGAACGGCGTCCGCATCTACACCGGTCTGCTCCCGAATCATCCGCACGACTCTGCGGGCGCGCTCAGCTACCTGCGGCCGGGCGGACGCGGCGCGCACGGTTACCTCGCGCACGCCACCGTCGAGGGCGAAGCGCTCCAGCAGGTCATCGCCAACGCCGGGACGGAAACGTTCTACCTCCACTGCGTCGTTCCCTCCGACAAGTTGCCCATCGGTGGCCTGACCATCTACGGTGGGGACTGCGGCCGGTCGCCCGTGCCGCCGACTTTGATCATTGAGCGGAAGCCGGCGTCGGTCCTCGCCTGACCATTTTTCTATGAACCAAGACAGCAAAGATTTCCTGAAACAGCTCGTCGAGACGCCGAGCCCGTCCGGCTACGAGCACCATGTGCAGAAACTGGTGCGCGAGCGCATTCAACCGTGGTGCGACAGCGTCCGGACCGACGTGATGGGCAACGTCTCCGGGGTGCGCAATGCCGAGGGCCGGCCACGCATTATGCTCGCGGGCCACTGCGACCAGATCGGTTTCATTATCCAATACATCACCGACGACGGCTTCCTCCACGTGGAGCCGATCGGCGGCGTGGACCCGGTGGTCGCGACTTCGCAGCGCGTTTCGATCATGACGAAAGACGGGGCCGTGCTCGGTGTGGTCGGGCGGAAGGCGATCCACCTTATGGACGAGGAGGACAAGAAGAAGGTTCCGAAGATCTTCGATCTCTACGTCGACATCGGAGCGCGTAACAAAGCGGACGCGCTCGAGCTCGTCGCTTACGGCGACGCTGGCGTTTTTTTGCAGCCGTATGTGGAGCTGGCGCATGGCCGCGTCGTCTCGATGGCATTCGATAACAAGATGGGTACCTGGATCGTGACCGAGGTGTTGCGGTTGCTGCACGGCCAGCAGTTTGAAGCCTGCGTCGTCGGTGTCTCGACGGTGCAGGAGGAGATCGGGCTGCGTGGAGCGCACACCAGTGCCTTCTCCAGCGAAGCCGATGTCGGCATCGCGCTCGATGTCGCGCACGGGACCGACACGCCCGGGATCGAAAAGAAACGGGCCGGGGATTTCAAGGTCGACGGTGGCCCGATCATCGCCCGCGGCGCAAATATCAACCCGCGCGTCTTCGAGTTGATGGTCGAGACCGCGGAGGCGGAGAAGATCCCGTATCAGGTGGCCTCTGCCGCACGCGGCACCGGCACGGATGCGAACGCAATGCAGCTCGCGCGCGGTGGGATGGCGACCGGCCTCCTCTCCGTCCCGCTTCGCTATATGCATACGCCTAACGAGTTGTTGTCGCTGGCCGATCTTGAGAATACAGCCCGGCTCCTGGCCGCTTTTTGCGCGCGGCTGAAACGCGGGCAGGACTTCACTCCCTAGTCCGCCGGAGCGGGGCGCGGGCGGCTTGCCACTGGCACGGCACTTGCACATACTCCGATCTCGATGATTCGAGCGAATTGTCGGGCGCGCTTCACGGCGACTGATTTCGACTTCGTGGTGCGGACGCTGGCCCGTTCGCCAAGCGAGAATGTCTCGTTAGGCGATCTCTTGAGCGATTGCGAGACGCGCGACGCTGTTCTCGATAGCCCACGCCTAATCGAGGCCATCCTCTCGCACGCGGGGCAGCTCGCGATCTCCTCGCACTTTTACTTTTACATCCTCGCCCGCCACGTCCTGCGCGAGGCCGGGATCAATGATCGAAAGTTATGCGATTACGTCGCCTCGCTCCTCGAAACCTTTTCTCGCATAAACGGCCTGCAGGCCCCGCACATGGCGGACGAGCACGGCCGGCAATACATCTACGACATGCTGATCGCGCTGACCCGGGCGAGCGCCGAGCAGACCTTTCTCCTTCGCGCCCACGTCGGGAACTATGCGCTCTTTCTCACCGGCATTTTCCACGAGAACACGCAACGCCGCAGTCTACGCGGCGCGCCGGACCTGAAGTTCTACGAGCAGGTCGGCCGGACGAATTACGGGATGGTTGCGTCGCACGCGACGGCGCGCCGCTGCGAGTTGAACGACGTCTTCGCCGAACTGGCCGACCGCTTCCGCCAAGTGCGGCTCGCGCTCAACCAACTCTCCGAGCGCCTGCTCAATCTCGACAGCGACGCCGCACCGCAATTTGTCCTGTGAACGAGACACTCTTCAGCCAGATCCAGCGCCTCTTTGAGCGGACCTACGCGCAGGTTGGGATCAACCTCGAGGATTGCCTGATCGACCGGGCCCGCTGCACGCAACTGACCCACGCCGCCGGGGCGAGCGCGCGCGAGTTGAGCGAGTTGGCCCGAACATTTTTGCGGCGCGCGGACGACCAGCTTTACGTCGGCATCTACTACTCGCGCTGGCTGATCGAGCAGCTGGAGAAACACGATCCGCGCGGCGGCTTGAGCAACGCAAATATCCACTCGCTCATCGCCTTCGTGGAGGAGATCAACCACGCCCTGCACGCCGCGCTCCAGTTCAAGCAAGGCCGGCGCGAGATCCACTCCGAGGATTACGCGCGCAACCTCGAACTCCAGGCACAGGTTGATACCTACCTCGTCCTTCTGCTCTTCGTTGCTTTCTTCCGGAAGACGCAAAAGGTTTCGAAGACGGACCGTCGCTGGCTCCGCTTCCATCTCTTCGCCTCGCGCAACCCGCACGCCTATCGCAGCCGCGAGCTGCGCGCGCGTTACCTTGAGACGAACGAACTGGCCGCGAGTTACACGCAGTTTCTCGACACGCTCAACGGCTTGCGAAGGCTGGAGGAAATCCGCGCCTTTCGGTCCCTCGAGTACGGGGCCAAGAAGGCGCGCGTCCTCGCGTTGCCGGGACCGTCGTCCTAGCCGGCGACTACGGGTTCTTCTTCGCCGGGGAAACAGCTGGAGTTGGAACCGCGACGGCGGCACCAGGAGCAGCCGCCGCACCGGGGGCCGCTGGCGCACCCTTCGCAGCGATGGCGGCTTGCAATTCCGGGAGATGTTCCTGGACGCGCTTCTGGCCCATTTCCGCGCCGCGGGACATCAGAGCCGGCATTTTTTGCACCGTCTTTTTGCCGAGCGGCGTGTTGTAGAAAGCGGTCAAATCCTTCAGCTCCTGCTCGGTGAATTCATCCAGGTAAATTTTCACCATGTCTTCCTTCATGCTTGGCCAGCTCATGTATTTGCTGAGGAAGCTTTTCATCTCCACCTGGTAGGGCGCGATCGCTGGATTCTGCTTTACCTGCATGGAGAGCATCTGGTCGATCGACTGGCTGAGCAGGTTCTCCATGCCCATCAGGTTCAAGAGCGCCTCGGCGGCTTCGCGGTGCGTCCGGTCGTCGGCGCGAGCCGGGGCGGGAGCGGCGAGCAGGACGGCGGCCAAGAGCGCGGAGAGGAAAAGTTTCATGAGCGAAACGGTGCATGGCGCTCGCCCCTTAGGCAAGGCCGAGTTGCGGGCGGAAAACACCCGCGCGCGCCGCAAAACTGTTTGTCGCGCACCCCTTCGCTCGCTATCAATCGCATGTGTTCAGCCTTACCACGCTCGGGAGCGGCAGCGCGGGCAATGCCGCCCTGATCGCGACCGAACATTGCCGCCTTCTGGTCGATGGCGGGCTGAGCGCGCGCCAGCTCGTGGCCCGGCTCGAACTCTGCGGCGTGCGCCCCGAGCAACTCGATGGAATCCTGCTCACGCACGAGCACGGCGACCACGTCTGCGGGCTGGAGGTGTTGTGCCGGAAATTCCAGGTGCCGATCTACTGCAACGCGCTGACCGCGGAGGCAATTCGCTCCGGCTGCGACGCGCTCGGCGCACATCGGAACTGGCGCATCTTTCGCACTGGGGCGGAGTTCACCATCTGCGATATCACGGTGCAGACTTTCCCGGTCCCGCACGATGCGGTCGAGCCGGTCGGTTATACGTTTCACGCTGGGCGGAGCGGGCTCGGCTTCCTGACCGATCTCGGGCATCCGACGAAGATGCTGATCGAGCGCCTGCGCGAGGTGCACACCCTCGTGATCGAGACGAACCACGACGAGAAATTACTCCAGGCCTGCCAGGTCCGGCCGTGGCCGGTAAAGCAGCGGATCATGTCGCGCCATGGCCATCTTTCCAACGCCGCCGCCGCGGGCGTGATCGAGCAGTTGCTCTGCGGCCAGATCGAGCGCGTCGTGCTCGGTCATCTCAGCCGCGACTGCAATTCGCCCGAGCTGGCGCGGGCCGCGGTGGCCGGGGTCCTGGCGCGGGTCGGGCGGACGGATCTGGAGATTTACTGCGCCGAGCAGCGCGCGCTCAGCCCGCGTTTCTTGATTGGGAATGTGCCCTCGCAGCCAGCGTTCCAGCCGACTTTCGATCATCTCTTTTTCGGGACGACCTCGGTCGAGGAAGCCGCTGCCTAACAAGCGCTATTTCCGGTCTTTCACTTCGGGATCCTGCTGCACTTTCTCCAACTCGACCCCCTCGTTTCCGAGCGTGCCGCTGAAGGCTTTGACGAAAGCGTTCCGGACCACGTTGAAAACGGTCTCGAGGATGGCCGGCGTCGGGTTGTCGAAGTTGCCCGCGATCGGGACGCGCGTCCCGAAGCGATCTTTCGGGTGGTTCCGGACGATGCGGGTGATGCCGCCGACGATCCCCTGCCAGATGAAGTCGATCGGGTTGTCGCTGTCATGGCTCGGATCAAAGATCGACATATTATCGAAGACCGGCTCGACATAGCCGCGGAATTTTCCCTGCTCGGATTCCATCTGGGTCGCGAGCCGGAGGGTGCCGCCCTCAAAGGTGATGCTGGCGTAGGCTTTCGCGAAATCGTTCAGTTTCACCAGCGGAATCCCAGCCATCTCGGTCTTCATCGTGAAGGTCGGCTTCGCCGCGTAAGGATCGAGGTTGATGTTCATCCCGAGCGTCCCGTCGCGCAGCGGCCGGCCCTTGACCTCGATATCGGCATGGAGCGATTTCGAGAGCTTGAGGCTGTTCGTCAGGTTGGTCGCGACCACGTCGACCCGGTCGATGACCACGTCCACTTTCGGCGAGCGGCTGAAATCGCGGTAGTGCACTTCGCCTTCGTTGGCCGTGCAGCGGTTGATCCGGACCGGAAACAGCTCACGGATTTTTTCCGTCCACGGTTTGTCCACGCCCACCTGGACGTTGTCCGGGTTCTTTGAGTTCACAAAGTTGAGCTTCGGCCGTTCGAAGTGGATTTCGCCGACGAAGGCGCCGTGAAAAAGTTCGCTCCACTCGACCGAGAGATCGACCGTCGGCGCGGCGAAGAAGGGGACCGGGACGTGGCCTTCCACCTTCTTCACTTCCACGCCGTGGAGGGTGTAGGCGCCGCGCCAGAGATGGAGGTCTACCTCGGTGACGTGGCCGCGATAGCCTTCCACCTCGGAGAGCTTGCGGTTCACATAAGCGCGCGCCCAGATCGGGAGCAAGGCGCGGACGACGAGCAGGGCCACGAGAAGGACGAGGACGAACCAAAAAACGTTGCGGCGGTGAAAGGATTTCATCGGAGCAAGGCGCCTCAGGCTTTGCGGGAGGTCTTCTTCCCGGCGCTCGCCGCGGAGGCACTCGGGCTCGGGCTGGCGGTTGGCGTTTCGCTCGCGGAGGGCGAAGGCAGCGGGAAAGCGAACGTCGGCGACGGCGAAGCTGCTGGCGATATGCTCGGTGAAGGTGAAGGCGAGGGATTCGGTGTCGGCGATGGAGTCGCTGTTGGCGTGGGCGTCGGGAGGTTGCTGACCCATTTGAACAATGGGATGCCTGCGCCTCCGATCTCGGCGACG
>JBKJKL010000356.1:0-15573 GCA_046597485.1 Chthoniobacterales bacterium | reverse complement strand
GACCTGACAAAGGTGCCCTACGTCGACAGCTCCGGGATCGCTGCGCTCATTCTGGCGCGGCAAAGCCTGGACGAGCACGGCGGACGGTTCATCCTCGCAGCGGCGCAAGAGCCGGTGCGACTGATCCTGGCCACCGCGCGGCTCGACCAATATTTCGAGATTCATCCGAGCGTCGACGACGCTCTGAGCGCGCGCTGAGGCGGACGCGGCCACGCCGTGGCTCCGGAGTGCATCATCCTCATCGGCTTGCCGGCCTCGGGGAAGACCACGCTCTACCGCGAGCGCTTCGAGGCCACTCACCTGCACATTAGCAAAGACCTCTGGCCGAATGCGGCCGGCCGCTCCGCGCTACAGGAACGCATGATCGAAGAAGCCCTCAGCAGCAGACGCTCCGTTGTGATCGATAATACCAACCCGCGGCGCGCCGATCGCGCGCCGTTGATCGAGCTCGCGCGCCGGCATGAGGCAAAAGTGATCGGATACTTTTTCGAAATCAGCACGCGCGTCGCCGTAGCTCGCAATGCGAACCGCAGCGGCCGCGGCAAAGTGCCGAACGTCGCCATCTTCACCAGCGCGAAAAAGCTCGAACCGCCGACTTGGGCGGAAGGCTACGACGCGCTTCTTCGGGTGACGATCGCGGAGGATCGCTCGCTCGAAATCAGCGAAGCGCGAATCGACGCCTGAAAGCGAACAAACCGCCGAGGGCCAGCCCGAAAAGAGCAGCGGTGCCGCCGTTCTCCGGGACCGCCAGCGGGCTGGTGATCACTTGGCGCAGGACGAGATTGTCGATCGCCCAATCGCGCGAGGTGCTAGTGAGAAGGAACGAAGTGAACGGCGTCGCGCTGCTAAAAGAAAGGAAGCCCCCCTTCAAGCCGGGAGCGCCCAGCGGATTCGAGGTCACGGAGGTGCCGCCAACCGCGGAGGAGAGGTTGACCGTGAAGTTCCCGCCGTGCGCAAGGAATCCGAAGCTGACCGAATTCACCGCGGTGGTGAGCGAAACCTGAATCGTGTTCCCGCTGGTTGCGAGGACATTACCGCCGACGACGCCGAGAGAGGCGACGGCTGCAATCGCGCAATTCTCGGCCGTGAAACTGGCGTGAAGTGGGCCAGTCCCGGAGTCGGGAGCTACGTTGGAGAAAACAGGCGAAAGAAAAGCCTGAAACTGTTCGAAGGTGTAGGTGACGTTCTGCGCGTGGAGACCGGGCGCGACCAAAAGAAGTAGCGCGCCGGCACCGGCGGGGAGGGAGGTGCGGGGGGGAATATTCATACTGACTACAGTCTGTGACAAACGCCATGGCCCTCACAACCTCAAAGTTCCTCATCCACTGGACGCCTGCGATTGTCGGGACTATTTCGACAACGGAAGCAGCCACGCGGCGAGCTTCTGCGATCTTTCCGTGGCATTTATGCTCGTTCTCCTGGTTGAAGATGACAGCGACAGTCGCGGTGTCCTCGCTTTGCTCCTGAACCGTTGCGGTTGCCGCACGGTCACGGCGAAGAACGCGGCCGACGCTCGCGTTCGTCTCAGCGAGATGACATTCGACCTCCTGATCAGCGACCTGAATCTCCCGGATGGTGACGGCCTCGACTTGGTGCGCCACGCCAAGAACCTCCATCCCGTAAAGGCGATCGCCCTCACCGGCCGGGTGAGCGCGGAGGACGAGCGGGCCGGACTCGAAGCAGGCTTCGACCATTATCTGACCAAGCCGGTCGACTTCCAAAAGCTGCGCAGCATCTTGAAAAGCTGACACCGCAGGCGCGCTGCTTACACCACCATCGTGAGCGGCGTCGGGAGGAACCGGCGTCGCGTTGGTCGACATCTACAAGACCGACCGCGACTAGCCACCTCACTTCCGCTTTGACGCTGCTCCGCGACCCCCTTACATCAGGACCATTCTCATGAAAGCTCTCGCCTCCCTGCTTCTCGCTCTCACTGCACTTACAGTCCTCTCCGGTTGCGCGGGTGAAGGTTACTACACGCCGAGCCAGAGGGCGGCACAGCAAAGCGGCTACGATCCGACCGCGCGCACCTACTCACGGACGCACTACTAGGCCGCGGCCCGCTTAGTCGCGGGAAAGTTCGCGTGCGAGAGAGCGCGCCTCATGCTCGAGCGCACCGAGGGTGAACTCCGGCGACGTCTGGCGATCGGTCAGGTATTGCGTCACGAAAGCTTCCAAGCCACCACCCCGTTCGCATTGCGCGACGTGGACCAGCTGATGCAAGAGCAGCTCGCGATCGCCCCAGGAATCTGCGCGGATGATCACGCCATAGCCGATCGCAGCCGCGCGGGTCGCTTCGGTGATGATCTGGGCCCGGCGTGACGCTTCCGCCAGGCGCGGATCTTCGGGCAGCGGGATGCGATCCATCACCATCACCCGGACCCGTTCCGGATCCTGCACTCCCACGCGCACCGCGTCCTGAGCCCCATTCGCGCTCAAGGGAAAGCCGCGCGTCAGGATGGTTTCCTCCAGCTCTTTCGCCCAGCGCAAGGCCAGCGGGGCGAACTCTTCAAATGTAACTTGGTCAATCATCCGCAAGGATCAGCAAAGGGAGGCGAGGGAGGCCGTCAAGGAAGCACGAGTGGGATTGCTCCTCCTAGGCATAGCGAGCATCATGCCGCCGCTAGATGAAAGACCTCACCCAAGGCTCCGTCATCCGTCATCTGCTCGAAATGGCTGCCTTCATGGCGGTGAGCATGCTGGTGCAGACGCTCTACTTGCTGGCCGACATGTATTGGGTCGGGCGGCTTGGGAAAGAGGCGATCGCGGCCGTCGGTGTAGCCGGCAATCTGATGATGATCGTCCTCGGCCTGACCCAGATGATCGGCGTCGGCACGACGACGGTGATCGCGCAGGCGATCGGACGGAAAGACCAGCCCAGAGCAGAGCGCGCTCTGAATCAATCGTTCGTCATGTCCTGCCTCGTCGGAGTGGCCCTGACCGTGGCTGCCTTTGCCGCCCGGGATCGCTACGCCGCCGTCTTCAGCGCCGATGCGGCGACCGCGGATTTTTCGCGCCAGTATTTGAACTGGTTCATCCCCGCGCTTGCGCTCCAGTTTCCGCTCGTCACGCTCGGCTCGGCCATGCGGGCGGCCGGCTTGATGAAGCCCGGGATGATCGTCCAAGTCTTGAGCGTGGTGCTGAATATCGTCTTTGCGCCGCTCTTCATCTTTGGCCTCGGGCCCTTTCCCGCCATGGGAGTGAGCGGTGCCGCGCTGGCTACCTTTGTCTCCCTGCTCATCGCCGACGTGGTGATGGTGATCTACTTCGAGCGCCGGTTTCATTACCTCCGCTTCCGCGCGGCGCAGCTGCGGCCGCAGCTGCACGCCTGGTGGGAGATGCTCCGGGTCGGCCTGCCGGCGGGCGCGGAGTTCGCGCTTTTCGCCTGTTACGCCAGCTTGGTTTACATCGTCATCCGGCCCTTCGGCGCGGCCGCGCAAGCTGGCTTCGGCATCGGCGCGCGCGTCATGCAGGCGATGTTTCTGCCGGTGGTCGCGCTTAGCTTTGCGGTCGGCCCGGTTGTCGGGCAGAACTTCGGCGGCGGCCGCGGCGATCGTGTTCGCGCTGCGGTGAAGGCGGCCATCTTTCTCGCCACCGGCATGATGGGCGTGCTGACGATCGTCACCTGGCTGACCGCTCCATCGCTCATCCGCGTCTTCTCCACCGATCCCTCCGTGATCGCTTTCGGCGGCGAGTATCTCACCATCGTCGCGCTCAACTTCGTCGCCTCTGGTATCGCCTTCAGCAGTTCGAGCGTCTTCCAGGGAATCGGTAACACCGTCCCTCCCCTGCTCAGCACCGCCTCGCGAATGTTTCTCTTCGCCCTCCCGGTCTTCTGGCTCTCCGGCCGCGCCGGATTCCAGATCCGCACGGTCTGGCATCTCTCGGTCGTTTCGCAGCTCGTCCAGGCTGGCCTGAATCTGCTCCTTCTCCGCCGCGAACTGGGTCGGAAGCTAAAATTCGAACAACCGCCGTCGCACGAGACGCCGGCCGCGGTCGCCGAAGTTTAAACGTCGCGTGAACACCGCCGTGACCACGCGCGAATTCGTCATCGACGACTACGAGCACGCCTGCGCCCTGTGGAGCCAGGTCGAGGGTGTGGAAATCTGCCGTGGCGATTCGCGCGCCGAACTCGCGCGCTTTCTCGCCCGCAATCCTGCCCTCAGCCGCGTCGCGGAAGTGGATGGCGAATTCGCCGGCGTTGCGCTCTGCGGTCACGACGGCCGCCGCGGTTTTATCTACCACCTCGCCATCGCCCCGGCACAGCGCGGGCGCGGGCTTGGGCAGTTGATCATCGGAGAATGCGAGCGCGGCCTGCATGAGGCTGGCATCCGTCGCGCCATCATCCTCGTCGCACACGACAACAGGTCAGGCCACGAGTTCTGGTTGCGCGCCGGCTGGGAAGATCTCGACGCGACCGCAATGTCGCGCGACATCGGCGATTGAAGAAGCGGCTGGGAGAAACGAGCTACGCGCCGGCCACAGGAGGCGCGCAGGTTGAAGTAATTATCGGGAGCGGTCTTCGAGAAGGTCGAGGTCGTCGAGCGCGGCGATGATCTCACAGCCGGTCAGGAGTTGCTCGAGGTGGCTCAATGATCGGACCGACTCGTCCCCGAGTAGGCGCGCCCAGAAGCCGGCGCATTGATCTTGGAGGATGGTTTCAGGTTTTTCCTGCAGCGTCTTCACGCCGGTCCGTTTTAGCACTGGCTGTGCCACCCGCCGGGAGCGACGCGAAATCGTCGGAAAAGAATGGGTGGCCAACGGGACTCGAACCCGCAACAGCCAGAATCACAATCTGGAGCTCTACCATTGAGCTATGGCCACCATCTGCGGAGCCGCGCGGCGAGGGCCAGCGGGGCTCCGGCGAGGGGGATTCTAGTTTTGCGAGGGCGGATTGCAAAGGCAAAGGCGGCTCTGGCACGGCGCGCGCTTTGTCAGCCTTGCCGTAAGCCGGCGTTGCAACTCCATGGTCGCTGTCTATGATGCGCCTCTCCTACGCATGAAGAAAATCGGTTTGGTCATTCTCGCCGGTTTTTCGTTCCTTTTCGCGCCGGTCCTCTGGGCTCAATCCGACGATCCCAGTGAAGTCTTTCTCAAGGCTTACATGACTTCGCAGCAGGGCGAGAAACTCGAACACGACAGCCAATACAAGGCAGCGCTGGCGAAATTCCGCGCCGCCGGCGCAATGCTCGATGACCTGCGCAAAGGCCACGCCGAATGGCAGCCGGCCATCGTGGAATACCGTGCGCGCAAGATCGGCGAAAGCATCCTCCGCGTGCAAAGCCGTCTCGGAACCCAATCCGACCTCGCTGCGACCGAGGAACCCCCGACGCCCCCCACTTCCACCTACCTTCCGCAAACCGCTGGCCCAGCCGAGCCGAGTGTGGAAATCGGATCCGCCCGCGATGCTCGCCTGCCTGTCCCGACGCAGCCACCGCCGCCGGCCGCGACGAAGCCTGCCCCAGCCCCTTCCGCGGCCGCCGTCGCCGCCGCGCCCAGTGAAGGCGTAATCAAGGAAGCGACTAAAAAGCTACAGGATAAACTCGATCAATTGCAGTCCGAGCTAACCAAGTCGCGCGCGCAATACAGCTCCGTGCAGAAGGAGAAGGAAGCGCTCAACGACAAGCTGCAGGAGACAAATTCAAAGCTGGGTAAAGCGCAGCAGGAATTGCAGAAAACCCAAGGCGCCGAAAAGACCGCGCGTGAGCAGCTGACAAAGGCGCAGGATTCCCTGGCCAAGATCCAGTCCGAAGGCAACAAGGATGGCAAGGCGACCGAGGCCTTGAAGGGTGAGATCGCACAGCTCAAGTCGGCCCTGCTCAACGCCGAACAAGGCCGCGTCGCGGCGGAAAAGGAAAAGGAATCCGCTACGGCGAAGCTCGGCGAGGCGAGCACGCAGATCGCGAGCGTGACGAAGGAACGCGATCAACTCGTGGCCGAACTGAAGACCTCAAAGGACGCACAGCAGCGCGTGCAGGTTCTCGTCGCGGAAAATTCCGATTTACAAAAAAAGCTGGCCGACGCGGAGAAATCGATCCGTGAGATCACCGACGATAAGCCGCAGAAGGAACAGGAAATCGCGGAAGTGCGCCGGCAGGTCGAGCAGTTGCGCGCGCAGCTCGCGGCGAGCGAAAAGAAGAACCAGGAAAACGAGGTGAACCTCGGCACCTTGCGGACGCAGCTTGAGGAAACCAGCGCGCAGCTCGCGCAGGCGAAGATCGTGGGTGCAAACGCGGAAGAGACCGCCCGCCTGACGAAGGAGAACGGAATGCTCCGCGCCATCGTGATGCGCGAACGCCAGGAAGAAGCGCGCCGTGAACAGGCGAAGAAGCTGATGCTGGCCGAGTTCGACAAGTTGCAGATCAAATCGGAGACGCTGAACCAGCAGATCGAGTTGCTTGCGCAGCCGGTGACCAAGTTGAGCACCGAAGAGCTCGCGCTCCTGCGGCAGCCAGTGGTCGCCACTTCCGATACGAATGTGCAGGGCATCACCGCCAGCTTCGCCGTCCCGAAACAGGGCGGCCCCGCGACCGACACCGGACCGAATGTGCAGACCGCGCTCCAGCCCGCCGTGCCGGAGGAGCTGATCCCGCTCGCGCGGGAAGCGAAGGAAAACTTCGACAGCGGGAAATTTCGCGCTTCCGAAAAACTCTACGAAGAGATCCTGACGAAGAGCCCGAATAACCTCTACGCGCTCTCCAACCTGGGCGCGGTTTACTTTCGCACCGGCCGCTTGAAAGCCGCCGAGTTAACGCTGAAGAAAGCGGTCACGATTGCACCGAAGGACGAGTTTTCACGCCGCACCCTGGGCATCGTTTATTATCGCCAGAGCAAGTTTGACGAAGCCGTCACCGAGCTGACGAAAGCGCTCGCGATCAACCCGAAAAGTTTCATCGCGCACAACTACCTCGGCATCACCGCGAGCGAGAAGGGCTGGCAGGAAGCGGCTGAGAAGGAGATGCTCGAGGCGATCGCGGCGAATCCGGAATACGTCGACGCGCACTACAATCTCGCGGTCATCTACGCGACGAATAAGCCGCCCTCGAAAGAGCTGGCCAAGCGTCATTACGCCAAGGCGATGGAACTCGGCGCGGAAGCGAATCCCTCGCTCGAAAAGCTGATTCGTTAGGCCAAGTCGACGATTTCATCGTAGGACTTCGGGTCCGTCGCGCCTTCCGTGATGAAGGCGAGCAGGCGCGTCTCTGGGTTAACGCCAAGCGCCGCACGATAGATCTGCTCCTGCGGCCCGGTGAGCAATTCTAGCAGACCTGCCACGCCGGAAGCGCCGGTCTCGCCCGCCACAATGCCCAGCTCGGCCAAGGCGCGCATCGCTTCGCGCGCCCGCTCATCCTCGATCGCGATGAACGCGTCCATCCCCTCGGAAACCGTCGGCCAGGCGACAATCGAGACACGACCGCAGTTCAACCCGGCCATAATTGAATCATGCGGTCCGGGCACGCTGACGATCTCGCCTGCTTCCATTGCGGCCAGCATGCAGGCCGCATTCACCGGTTCGACGCTGAGAAATTTTGCTCCGCGAAAATGACGCACCACGGCCGCCGCAAGCGCGCCGACCCCGAACTGGACAGCGATGAGATCCGGCGCGGGATGGCCGCGTTTCTCCAACTCCGCGCTGATCTCGAACATGATGGTGGAGTAGCCTTCCATCACCCAAAGCGGCACCTGCTCGTAGCCAGGCCAGGAAGTATCGGAGATGACCAGGCAACGCTCGCTCGCGTCCTCCGCAGAGCGAGCCACCGCGTCGTCATACGTGCCGTCAACGACAACCACCTCCGCGCCTTCGCTCGCGATTCCGTCGATCCGCGCCGTGGCCGTCCCGCGCGGCACATAAATGCGGGCGGTGAAGCCGAGGAGCGCGGCCATGTGCGCGACCGCCCGGCCGTGGTTGCCATCGGTCGCCGCGGCCAAGGCGCGCGGTCGCAGCGGATCGAACAGCGCGCGGAGCTCAGCGAGCGTTTCCCAGTTGCCCAGCGCGTGGCCGAGCCGCGTCTCCAAGGCGCGATAAATTGCCCACGATGCGCCGAGAATTTTGAAAGCAGGAAGGCCAAAGCGGCTCGACTCATTTTTCAGAAACACCTGGCCGACGCCAAGCCGTTCCGCGAGCGCCGGAGCCTCGACCAGCGGCGTTGGCGCATAGCCTGGAAGCCGCTGGTGAAAGGCCAGCGCCTCTCGGCTGCTAGAGCCGAATGAGCGCTCTTTGTCCGCGCGACTCGCGAGCAGGAAACGCATTTTCCACGCATCGCACTCCCTTCCAGGCGAGCAAGCAAAGCTTGGCCTGCGAACTTCGGATTGTAATGTCAGCGCGATATCTCCGGCCAGTCGGACGAGACGCAATTCGAATCCAAGCCGGTGTGTCCCGTCAAAGGTTTGGCCGCGTCGAATTGAAGCGCGGAATTCCTAAAGATGCAGCGTAAACCAATCATCGTCCTCCTTGGCCTGATGACGACCATGCCGGTCGGTGGCGTCGTCTGGCAGACGTTGCATTATCTCCTCGGCTTCCAGCGGCTGGGGTTCGAAGTCTACTACGCGGAGGACCACGCGATGGTGCCAGGGATGTTCTCCAGCGCAGAAGATCCGGATGGCAGCGAACGCGCCGCCGCGTTCCTCGATCGCACGCTGCGGCGTTTCGATTTCGGCGGACGCTGGTCCTACCGGACATGGCATGAGGAGCCGCGCTACTTCGGGCTCGGCCAGAGTGAAATCGAGCGGGCCCTGGCGAGTGCGGAGGCGGTCATCAATCTGCACGGCGGGACCGTGCCGCGCGCGGAACACAAACGCGGCGGCGCTTTCATTTACGTCGAGACGGACCCGGTCGCACCGCAGGTCGAGCTGCACAACGGCGTGAAAGAAACCGCAGAGTTTCTCGATCAGCACACCGCATTCTTCACTTTCGGCGAGAATATCGGCGCGCCCGACAGCAAGGTGCCAGTGCCGCCGGCCAAGTATCAGTTTCACCCTACTCGCCAGCCGGTCGTGACCGACCTTTGGTGCGACCATGGCTTCGCCGCGCGGGATGCTTTTACCAGCATCGCGAACTGGCGACAGCCCTTCCGCGAGATGACGCTCGAGGGCGAGGTTTACTCCTGGAGCAAGCACTGGGAATTCCTGAAATTCCTCGACCTGCCGGCGCGGACGGAGGAGACGTTTGAGCTCGCGCTGAGCAGCTATGACGAAGCCGACCGCGCGCTGCTGGAACAGCATGCCTGGCGTGTGGTGCCGGCGCTCGAGTTTTCAAATGATGCCGATGCCTACCGGGAATACATCTGCTCGTCGCGCGGTGAATGGACCGTGGCCAAGGACCAGAATGTGCGCCTGCGCAGCGGCTGGTTCAGTGACCGTGCGGCGACTTATCTCGCGGCCGGCCGGCCGGTCATTACTCAAGCCACCGGTTTCGAGAACGTGCTGCCGACCGGGGCCGGGCTTTTCAGCTTTTCCGACATGAACGAAGTCGCCGCAGCCGTGAGGGAGATCCGGAGCGACTACGCCCGCCACGCGCGAGCGGCGAGCGAGATCGCCCGCGAACACTTCGAGGCGGAGAAGGTCCTCGCCCAAATGCTCGCCCAAGCAGGTATTCCGCTGCCGGGCCAGAGAGGCAAAGCATGACGACACCGGCTAACGAGCGGTTCCTGATTGTAAACGCCGACGACTTCGGCCTAACGAGTTCAATCAATCGCGGTATCATCGAGGCGCACGAACACGGCATCGTGACCAGCGCGAGTCTGATGGTGCGCGCCCCGGCCGCGCGCGAGGCCGCCGATTATGCGCGGCAACATCCTCGGCTCAGTCTTGGCCTCCATCTCGATCTGGCGGAATGGCGCTACCAGGACGGGGAGTGGTTTGCCGTGTATCAATTCGTTGATCCAAGAGATGCGCAGGCGGTGCAAAACGAATGCGAGCGACAGCTGGCGGAGTTTGAGAATCTGACCGGTCGCGGGCCAAGTCACTTAGACTCTCATCAACACGCTCACCTATGCGAACCGGCGCGTTCGGTGGCTTGCGGAATAGCAAGCGAGCGCGGGATCCCGCTGCGGAGCTGCACTCAGCAGATCACCTACTGCGGCGGCTTCTACGGACAGACCGGAGAGGGGGCGCCGAACCCGGACGGCATCGCGTCCGCCACACTCGTTAGGCTCATCGCGGAACTCGCGCCTGGTTGGACGGAGTTCGGAGTTCATCCCGGTTACACGGACGGCGTTGATTCCGTCTATCGGGAGGAACGAGAAGAAGAAGTGCGCGTTTTACGCAGTCCAGAGGTGCGGGCGGCACTGCAGAGTTGCGGGGTGCAGCTCCGATCGTTTCGCGAAACACCGATCGTCGACGCGCCTCCACGCGGGATTGAAGACGCGCCGCGATTTCGGGTTAATTCTCGGTCCGCAGGCGGCAGCTAAGGCCGCCGCCTTTGGCGCATTGTCTTTAAGTTGATGACCTTCGGTCGAAGTTTTTCGCGACCGTTAGAATCGTTATCTGGAAGGGCATTTTCCTGGGGGCTTTGCCGTCATCGTGCCGAAGGGGTAGGACCGTCGGCCACGATTTCAATTCGACTGGTTAGTCCAGGTTTTTGCCGCTGTCCAAGCTGGCCGCATTCTGTTCGAAGCGGTTCGCCGATGGGGCATTCTGGGTCGCGGCGTCGGCGCCGGTGGCCGCGTTCATCGAAGCCGAATCCTGCGAGGCGGCGCTGCTGAGAGCGGCGCCACCCTTGGCGTCTTTTTTCGGGGCGAGGTCTTCGACCTTCACGTCCTGCTTTTTGTCGTTTTCTTCCATGTTCTTACTCCTTTGGGTTTTGGGTTGATGATTGGGTGTCGGTTTCGCCGAAGACAAATTGCCGCCCGCCGTTGACGCTCTTCTTGGGGATGAGGTCATCGAGGCGGATCAAATTGTCATTTGAACGTTCCTGCTTTTGATCTTTCGGATCTCGAGCTCGCGCACCGGTTTGTTCTTTTGATGCACTCACCTGCGTCTCCTCTTATCACGCGGCATGCCAGCTTCCGAAACGCGGGAGAAACAGGCGCGATTCGTGAATTCCGTCGGTTCAGTTTCTATTGCAGGAGAGGGGCTTAGAGAAAGTTATCAAATAATCTTCTTCTCGAAGTCTGGGTCCACGAGCGGAGCAGTCGTGGCCTTATCGTGCAGCTCCCGTGGTGCCATCTTTGAACCAGTGGACTTATCCTGAGGCACCTCACGCAAATAGCGAGCTAAGGTCGACCGCGATATACCCAGCAGCTTGGCTGCGACACGCTGGTTATGGCGACTGCGATCGTAAACGAACTGCGCGTGCCGCCGAATAGCATAGGCCAGCGACAGGTCGGCCGCGCCGTTGCTAGACGCATGCTCTGAATGGCTAGGAAGCCTGGCCACTTCGCGCAGCGGTTCTCCGGCAAACGGGAGATCCGCGGCGAAGATGACATGCTCCGGCAGCACAACTTCCCCTTCGCAGAAAAGGGTCATGGTGCGGACGGTGTGGCTGAGTTCCCGCAGGTTTCCGCGCCAGTCGTGCGAGAGCAAACGCGCCATCGCTTCCGGGTGAATCGCCGTGATCTCTTTGCCTTCGCGCAAGGCAGTCGCTTTTAGTTCCGCCGCGATCAGGACGGGAAGTTCTTCCACCCGTTCGCGGAGCGGCGGGATCAGGAGAGTGAGGCCGTTGAGCCGATGAAACAGATCCTCGCGAAACTTCCCCTGCGCGACGCGTTCGCGGAGCGAGCAATTGGCGGCGCAGATGATGCGCACATCGCAGTGCAACATCCGCTCGGAGCCGAGTCGCTCGAATTCTCCATACTCGAGCGCGCGCAGAATCTTTACCTGAGCGAGCGCGCTCATCTCGGAGATTTCATCGAGGAAAAGCGTCCCGCCATGGGCGAGTTCGAACTTCCCTTTGACGGTCTGCTGCGCGCCGGTGAAGGCGCCGCGTTCGTGACCGAACAACTGGCTCTCGAGGAGCGTCTCGCTCATCGCCGCGGCGTTGAAAGAGACAAACGGCTTCCCGGCACGGAGCGAGGAGTTGTGGAGAGCGTGCGCGAGGAGCGTCTTCCCGGTGCCTGTCTCGCCGAGGAGAACCACGGGGACATCCGACCGGGAGGCGAGCGTCGCGAGACGGAGGCAATGCGCCATCGCCTCATTCGTGGTCGTGATGTCCTCCAGCTTGAGGTTTGACAGCGTCGGCTGCATCGCAGGTCAGTCGCGCAGGTTTTCGCGCAGTTGTTTTATCGGCTCGAAGGCGTACTCGATCGGCGTGCGGCGCCCAACCATGACCCGCGCCTCGCCGCGCATCCCCACGCGCAAGGCGAGCGGCTTCTTCCGCGCATCACCCGATTCCTCGAGGGAGGCGAAGGCAACGAAGTGCGGCCCCTCCGGGCTGGAAATAACCGAGGGGCTGATCCAATCGAGTTTAGCGTTCACGGCTCCGTAGCGTTGATACGGAAAAGCCTCGAAAAAGAGCCGCGCTTTTTGCCCAGAGATCAGTTTTGGCAGACCGGCCTCTGTTAACAAGAGACGCGCCCGCGGCTTGGCCTCGACCCGGGCGAGCTGGCAAAGCTCCTGCCCGTTCTGCACGACACTGCCGACACTCCGCTGCGCGACCGAGATGACGACCGCATCGTACGGCGCCCGGAGCGAGAGCATGTTGTCGTGCGCGTTCTCGAGATCGTTCCGCACGGCGGCGAGGCGGTATTTAAGCTTCTCAATTTCGGTCACGTCCTGGCCGCGCTGCCGGCCGTGCTCCATTTCCATCCGTTCCCGCTCGAGCGAGACTTGCTGCTGAGTCCGTTGCGCCGCGCTCCAGTCTTTTTCCGAGCCGGCCAGATCGAGGCGGAGGCGGAGCAACTCCACCTGCGAGATGCCGCCGCTGCTCGAAAGTCGATCCATCCGGTCGACCAGTTCCCGGCTGGTCAGGGCATGCTTTTCCCGAAACTTCACTTCGCCCTCGGCCTGGGCCATTTCCTGTTCCTTGATCTGCAGCTGCGCGGTGAAGGCTCCATCCGCCTTGGCCAGGCTTATCTCCCGCTGCCGGAACTCTTCCGTCATCGTGAGGGACTGGGTGTCGAGCGCGCGAATCTCGTCCGAGCGCAGGACAAACAATTCCGCGCCCTGCTTCACCGTGTCGCCTTCCGTGATCGCGACCCGCGCCACGACCGCGGCATGGGGCGATTGCACAGGGTCCGCTCCGTCCGTCGGCACGAGAGTGAACGGACAACTCACCGTCTCTGGCAGGTGCACCACCATGGAGGCGAAAAGCACGAGGAGGAAAAACGAGATGATCAGCCACGCCATCATCCGCAGCACCCAAGACGGCGGGTCCTGCGGCAACATGTCCGACTCCGTGTCGAGCGAGGGTCGCGAAGAAAGCAGCGTCGGCATCGGCGTTATCCCTCGAATCCCGATTGCTGGCTCGAGAGGTAAAAATAGAGCCCGCGCTGGGCCATGAGCTGGTCGTGATTCCCAAATTCAGCGACGCTTCCTTTTTCGAGCACAACGATGGTGTCGGCCTCGCGAATTGTGCTCAGCCGGTGCGCGATAACGATCGTTGTCCGGCCGGCCATCAAGCGCGCGTGGTTGTCTTGGATGGCGCGCTCCGATTCGGTATCGAGCGCGCTCGTCGCCTCGTCGAAGATGAGGATCGGCGGATTGTTGTAGATGGCGCGCGCGATCGCGATGCGCTGCTTCTGGCCGCCGGAAAGCGAGAGGCCAGACTCGCCGATCTTCGTCTCGTAGCCCATCGGCAGTCGCATGATAAAATCGTGCGCCGCTGCCGTCTGCGCCGCCGTGAATACGCGCTCGAGATCCGGCTCCGCGTCGCCGAACGCGATGTTCTTCGCGATCGTCTCGTTAAACATGTGGTTTTCCTGGAGCACCATCCCGATGTGCCGGCGGACGTCGCGGTAGTTCAGCGTCTTCAGGTCGGTGTGATCGAAGAAGATGCTGCCTTCCGTCGGCTCGAGCAGGCCGGCGATCAGCTTGATCAAGGTCGTCTTCCCGCAGCCGCTGCGCCCGACAAAGGCGACCATCCGTCCCGGAGCGATATCGAGCGTGATGTTCCCGAGGATGTTAGGCGCTTCCGGGCCGCCATAGCGGAACGAGACATTCCGGATTTCGATTCGCCCCTCAAGACTGTGCACCGGCGCGAGCCGCGAACGATCGCGCCCCTGCTCGGGCTCCTGCTCGAAGATGTCGTTCAAGCGATTCATCAAGACGGAGGCGAGCTGCATGTTATCCCAGACGCCGAGGGTGCGGAGGATACCGCCGTAGGCCATGGCGGTAAGCGAGCTGAAGGCGACGAAACCGCCCACGCTCAGCTTCCCGGCCATCACCTGGTTTGCGCCTACCCAGAGGAAGACCGCGGTCGAGAGCATGCCGATCGTCTGCAGCATGCTGTCGTAGGACATGACGATGAAGCTGCTCCGGAAAATCTTCTTTGAGACCCCTAGGAACTCGTTCAACATCGTGTCGCGGAAGATCGTCTCCGCGGCAGCGGCCTTCACCGCTTCGATCCCCTTGATCGCATCGATCTGGTGCGAGCTATATTTGCCCTGCGCTTCCTCCACGCTGCCGAAAAGCGGCCGCAGCACCTTAAAGGAAAAATACATCAGGCCCAGGTAGAGCGGCGTCGTCGCGAGAAACGCGAACATGAGCGACGGGCTGTAGATCGTCATCAGCGTGACCGCACCGAAGAGCGAAACGAGTGCGAGGATCGCCCCGATTCCCTGCCCGACCGCGAACTGCCGCACCTGCTGCGCTCCCGCCAGTCGCCGCTGGATGTCACCCGTGCGCCGGCTCGTGAAGTAGGTCATCGGCAGCGAGAGCAGCTGCCGGCTGAGGAAATCGAGAATCGCCGTGTCCAGCCGCACCGCGGTGAAGGCGAGCAGGTATTGCTGGAGGAGCGACGAAGCCTGCACAAAGAAGAGCGCGGCCCCCATCCCGAGCAAAATGGTTTTGAGCAGGCCGATGTCCCGCTCCACGATCACCTTGTCGACCACCATCTGGGTGAAGATGGGGAAGAGCATCTGCAAGAGCGTGACCGCAACCGCGAGGCAGAGCACTTGGATGAGCGTGGTCTTGTGCTTCGCCAAAAAGGGCAAGACCCAGACGAGGCTCGGCTGGCTCTGCGGCGCGTGCTGGAAGGCGGTCGTATAATCGAAGAGCGCCGCGTAGCCGGACCAGTTCTGCTCGAATTCTTTCCGCGGGATGCGGCGGAGTCCGACTGCGGGATCGCCGACGCGAACGTATTTCTCGTTCACGTCGAAGAGGACCATCCAGTGGTTGCCTTCCCAATGCACGACCGCTGGCAGCGGCATGTTTGGCAGGTTGCGCACCGAGACCTTGAGCGCGCGCGCGGCCAGGCCCAGTTCGGTCGCGGCGCGACAGATCGCCTTCAGGCTCGTGCCGTCGGTCGAGGTGTGACAAAGCTGGCGGATCCTGGTCAGGCTCACCTTCCGGCCGAAGTGGCGGCAGACCATGCCGAGGCTGGCGGCGCCGCAATCCATCGCGTCGATTTGCCGGACATGTTCCAGCTTGCGGATGCGGCGGGCTTTTTTCCGGAAATGTCCCTCTTCGTCGGCGAAC
>JBKJKL010000347.1:0-4000 GCA_046597485.1 Chthoniobacterales bacterium | reverse complement strand
GCCCTGCGGTTGAGCGGCACGTTTTTCTATAATCACCTGGAGGATGCCGTCGGGAACGTGACCGTCGCGGCCGGTCCCGGAACCTTCGGCTCGGCCGGCTTCATCCCGCGCGGCGGGCTGCTGCGCCAACGCCGCAACCTCGCGCTCATCACCGCGCCTGGCGTCGAGCTCGGCGCCGCCTGGCAGGTCGCGCCGCAACTGTTCCTGCGCGCGAGTTATCTTTTCACTGAGCCGACGGTCGAACGCGCGGCGGAGACGGCGATCGTCGGCAAGCTGCTCGCGCAGACGCCGCGACACGTCGTGACGACGGCGCTCGATTGGAATCCGCTTAAGCCGCTCCGCGTCACGCTTAGCTCCCGTTACAACGCCGGCCAGTTTGAGGATGACCAAAACCGGCTCGCGCTCGCACCTTACTTCACGCTCGATGCAGCGCTCTTCTACGAGCTAAGCGAGCGGGTTTCCGCGGGCGCGAAAGTCGAGAACCTGCTCGACCGCGAAGTAGAAACAGGGCGGACACCGGACGGACTGGTCTCGATCGGCCTACCGCGGCAGGTCAGCTTCCAGCTTCAGGTGCGACTTTAACGCGGC
The DNA here is from genome assembly GCA_046597485.1 of Chthoniobacterales bacterium. GTDB lineage: Bacteria > Verrucomicrobiota > Verrucomicrobiia > Chthoniobacterales > UBA10450 > JACCTI01. The sequence continues at coordinate 3,412 of JBKJKL010000347.1, read as the reverse complement.
CACGCGCCGTGGTGCTCGAGGGCGGCGCGATCCCAATCCGCGAGATTGGCGGCCGCCTCGTAGGTGCTTTGGAGAAACTCGAGGAGCGTCTCGTCCGGCGTCGCGGAGGTGCGGACCGCTTCGTAAGGCAACACGAATTCGCGCAGGGTCGCGTTCCAACTCGCGGCGGCCGGCCTAACGAGTGCTTCGGCGAAGCCGTCCGGCGTCGGGTAGGCGTAGGAGTAGAAGACCGGCTCGGGCAGCGCGTCGTTCCCGGGCCAGAAACCGGCGCTGCTCACCTCGTGCGAGTAGGCCTCGCGTGCGACGGCGTTGGGCAGATGCGGGACGCCGCCCGGATGCTCCGGCGCGGTGCGACCGGAGAAACGGGTCACCGCAATATCAAAGCTACCCCAGAAGAAATGGACCGGGCTGCACTTCCCGAGGAAGCGGGCGCGGAAGATTTTGAAGACGCGATCGGTCTGGAGAAGGACGCGCCAGAAACGCTCCGCCGGCTCCTTCTCATAGACAGTGTGGAGGCGATCGTTTGGAAACGTTACCGCCTCCGCGATTTCGTTCGGCATGAGAGAGATGACGACCGGAAGCTCCATCTCGCGCAGGGCGCGCATGAGCTGCCGGTAGAAGCTAGCGACGGAGTGGCCGCGGAGGGGAAGGGAGCCGCCGCGACCATCGCTGCAGGAGACGCGGAGGGCGTGCTGGATGAAATCAAACTCGATCTCAAAGACGCGCGCGCCGTGCGCGATCGGACCAGTCGTTAGGCCGCGCGCCGTTACGTAGAGCGTGACGTGCCACGAATGATTCAGCCAGGGCGTGAGGGCGAGGCGCACCTTGCCGACGATCTGCGTCCAGAGGTGCAGGGTGGCGGCCGTATCCTTCCACTCCGCAAAGGGCAACGCCGGCCAGGGATTTGGCTCGCTCATCGGCTCATGGTTCCGGCGCGACGCGGAGCACGATCTTGCCGCGGGTGTGCTTCGTCTCGATCGCTTCCTGCGCTTTGGCCGCTTCCGCGAGCGGATAGATTTTCGTTACGACCGGCTTCAGCTTCCTGCTTTCGACCAGCTTCGCGAGCGCGCCGAGCATGTGGGAATCGGGCGTCGCCATCATCGCGAGACCGCGAACGGTGTGCGCATCGAGCTGCGCCTTGTCCGGCGGCTCGAGGAGGGAAACAATCATGCCTCCTTTTTTCACCAGGCCATAGGAGCGGGTGAGCGTTTCACCGCCGACGCTGTCGAGCACGACGTCCACTTCCTTAACCACGTCCTCAAACTTCTGCGCCTGGTAATCGATCGTCTGGTCCGCGCCGAGGTCGCGCAGGAACTGCTGGTTCCGGCTCGAAGCGGTCGCGATCACTTTCGCGCCGCGCGCTTTCGCGATCTGAATCGCAAAACTGCCGACGCCTCCCGAGCCGCCGTGAATCAGGACGGTCTGGCCGCGGCTGAGCTTCGCGATCTCGACCAGCGCTTGCCACGCGGTGCCGGCCGCGACCGGCATGGAAGCGGCGCTCTCGAATCCGATGCCCTTGGGCTTCGGCGAGGCCGCGCTCTCCTGCGCCACAGCATACTCCGCGTAGCCGCCGCCATGGCGGATATCGAGGCAGGCGTAGACTGCATCGCCGACCTTGAACTTCGTCGCCTTCGCCCCGGTCGCCGCGATTACGCCCGCGACATCGAGGCCGGGAGTGAATGGCAGTTTCGTCCCGAACATGCGCGCGAGCTGGCCAGAGCGGAGGACGGCGTCGACTGGGTTCACGCCTGCGGCGACGACGCGAATCAAAACCTCATCCGCCGCCGGCACGGGGCGCGGCGTCTCCTCGTATTGCAGGACATCGAGCCCGCCGAAGGAATGGGCGCGGACTGCTTTCATCGTGGCCGAGATCGGCGCGGCGGTCGCGGTGGGCGACGGCTGCGGCGCGGGCGGGATGAGCCCGAGAGCACCGACGAGGAGGAGCAGGCACAGATGCATCTTTCCCTCAGCTACATGAGCAGAGGGGAAAACTCGAATCGATTATAGCGGCGAAACGGCGTGAAAAATTTTCGTCATCCTGCTTTGCTCGGCGCCATGTCCATCCGCGCGCACTCTCTGCTCCTCGCTCTCGCCCTTCTGCCGGTCGGTCTCTTGGCGGCCGATGAACCGCTCGATGTCATCATCAAGGGCGGCACAGTTTACGATGGCACGGGCGGGGACGGCCGCGTGACCGATGTGGGATTGCAGGGCGATCGCATCGTGGCGGTGGGCGATTTGTCGGAGCGAAGCGCGAAGGAAACGGTGGACGCGCACGGGCTCGCGGTTGCACCAGGCTTCATCAACATGCTCTCATGGTCGACCGAGTCGCTCATCCAGGACGGGCGTTCGCAGAGCGAGATCCGGCAGGGCGTAACGACCGAGATCATGGGCGAGGGCGAGTCGATGGGACCGGTGAACGACCGAGTGCGCGAGCACATGGTCAGCGGGCAAAAGGATTTTCACTTTGAGATCACCTGGAAGACGCTCGCGGAGTATCGGCAATTCCTCGAGAAACGCGGCGTCTCGTGCAACGTCGCTTCGTTCATCGGCGCGACCACGTTGCGCGAGTATGTGATCGGCTTCGACGATCGCGCGCCGACCGCGGAGGAGATGGAGCAAATGCGCGCGCTCGTCCGGCAGGAGATGGAAGCGGGCGCACTTGGCATCGGCACCTCGCTGATTTATCCGCCGGCCTTTTACGCGAAGACAGAAGAGTTGATCGAGCTCTGCAAAGTCGCGGCCGAGTATGAGGGGAAATACATCTCCCACATGCGAAGCGAGGGGAACAAATTGCTCGAAGCGGCCGACGAGCTCATTCGCATCGCGCGCGAAGCGAAAATCCCGGCCGAGATTTATCACATCAAAGCCGCCGGCAAACAGAACTGGGACAAGCTCGAGAAACTCTTTGCCAAGATCGAAGCGGCGCAGAAAGAAGGGCTAAAAATTACCGCCGACATGTACACCTACCCGGCCGCCGGCACGGGACTCGATGCCTGTCTCCCACCGTGGACACAGAACGGCGGGCATGCGGAGTTTCTGAAGCGACTACGCGACCCGGCGACGCGGGAGAAGATCGCGGCCGAGGTAAAAGTGAACAGCAGCGAGTGGGAGAATCTCTATTTCGCGGCGGGCTCGCCGGAGAAGATTTTGCTGGTCGGTTTCAAGACGGAAAAGCTGAAGCCGTTGACTGGGAAGAGCCTGGCGGAAGTGGCGAAGATGCGCGGGAAGGACCCGATCGAGACGATCATGGATCTGATCAGCGAGGACGAGTCGCGGGTCGATTCCGTTTACTTCCTCATGTCGGAAGAGAACGTGCGGAAGGAAGTGGCGAAGCCCTACGTTTCCTTCGGCTCCGACGAAGCTTCCCAAGCGCCCGAGGGACTCTTCTTAAAATCGCATCCGCACCCGCGCG